>NZ_DJHG01000074.1:0-8752 GCF_002432955.1 Mesotoga sp. UBA5825
AAAATTCTTCGTTTCTGAAAATACTTGCGCTTGTTTAGCTGTTTTCAGAAGATTAAGTGATAAACTCAAGACAATAGGACCATTCTCTTACGAATGGGGAAAGGTGGCGATGGTATGGCAGAAGCAAAGAAATTTGACTGGATTTCTCTTCTCGTAGGTTTCGTTCTTGTTATTGGTGGAGTCTTCTCTTTGAGTCATCCTCTGTCGACATTCTTAACCCTTGCAATTATGCTTGGTATAGTAGTTCTTGTAAGAGGGATCATGTTGATAGTTGCATTCTTTAAGTTGGAGGACAGAACCGGTGCAAAGGTGTTTTTTGCCTTGATACTCGGGATATTGTTGGCTATTACCGGAATCATATTCCTTTTTAGGCCTCTCTTTGCAGCGAATGTATTTGCTTTTATTATTGCTATATGGTTTATAGTCGATGCTATCAACAATCTTATAAACGCCGAAGGGCTAAAACCTGCCGGAAAGGGAATTTACTTTTTAAGTATAGCATTAAACGTGTTCGTTCTAATTGGCGGTGTAATTCTTGTCCTGCATCCTTTAATTGCAGGTCTTTCTGTTGCGATAATGATCGGAATTACTCTGCTGGTTTTCGGTACGAACCACATAGTGTTGGCATTTATCGGCAAGGAGTCAGAAAAATAGAGTCTGTATTTATTCCTTTTGTTCGTCCACATAAGTAGTCTATAAAGCTAGACGGGAGTGGGCTGCAAACCCCATTCCCATTCTTATTTATCTGTTACTGTCTATAATTCTATTTCTGAGAAAAGTATGGGTACATAATGATTACGTTTGGCTCCGGAAATGTCTCTTACTGCTTGAATCAAAATGAAATTCTCTGCATCTGCTGTTTGAAAATGTCTGAACAGTTTGCTTATCGGAAGAGCTTGCTTTAGAATTCATTTTGTAGCCTTCAATTCAACCGCCAGAGGAGGTAAACGAGTGAGAAAACTGACATTAGTTATTGTTGTGTTGGTTTTCCGTTTCGTAGGATGTACCGAATTCCTTCTTTCGTCTGAAAAGAACAATGGACTGGTTATTTCAGGCAGAAGCATGGAGTTTTCGCATGTTCTTGATTCTAAAGTTGTTTTTTCAACAGAGGCGACAGTTTCAGCAGTCATATGTCAGACTGCTTTGAAGCAATATCCTGGGAAAGTAAATATGGATTTGTGAGTTTGAATGCCTTTGGTCTTTCGACAGCTATTGCAGATAGAATTAATGAGAAGGGTTTGTCTTTGAGTGCCCTTTGATTGCCAGAAACTGAGTATAAAGAGGATGTCCCCTCTTCAGATCCTTCGAAGGTAATAGAGTTGTTCGATCTTCCGGCGTGGATTCTTGTGAATTTCGACAATCTTGATTCTTTGAAGAGAGCTCTCAGCGAGTTAACCATGTGGGGAGAAGTGAATGAATTGCTCCAGGAAGTACCTCCTCTTCATTTGTCTTTACAGGACAGCTCCGGCGGAAGTATGGTTCTTGAATTTACTGATGGTGAGGTGATTGTTTACGAAAATCCAAATGGAGTTCTGACAAATTCTCCTGAACTTCCGTGGCACCTGTCTAATTTGAGGAATTATGTGAATCTAAGCCCTTATATGAAAGAAACAGAGATAAACGGAATAACGTATAAGGGAATTGGTTTTGGCAGTGGTTATGTTGGAATTCCGGGAGACGTAACCCCTCCTTCTAGATTTGTTAGGATAAGTTTCTTAAGAGAGTTTTCTAATTCAGTTGAGACAGAAGAGGAGGGAGTAATGCTTGCCCTTCATCTCGTAAACACAGTAGATATTCCCGCAGGAGTTTCGAAAAGGGAAGAAAGTAGTACGGAATCCTTTGAAAGTACTCAATGGGTTACGATAAAAGGCAATAAGAATCTTAAACTTTATTTCAGAACCTATGATTGTGCCTCGCTATTTGTTGTCGATTTGAATAGAGTTGACTTCTCTTATGGCATTAAGCATGAATCTATAGATTTTGATAAGCCGTTTTCGGCTATTAATGTCTGTGATTTATTCTCATTCTGAAATGGTTGCATAAGCAAGAATTAGGAGTTGCTTTGTGTTCTTTGTGTCCCATGAGGAGAGTAATTTGCTTTTATTTCCATCCTATATATCTTTATAAATAATAATAATTAGGTATGTTCAAAACTCGTTGAAAACCCTTGGAACGCTTTGCTGTGGTGGAATTGACTGCATGTTCATAACTTTCCGGCTTTGAACGAAGTGTGTAGAAAAGTCCCAGAGACCACTCCGGGAAAGAAATACAAATTTGTTCATAATTCAACGTCTGTAACCGTTTGTTTTAGCGCAAAGAGAAGAATCGCAAGGTTTTTGAATGGAATAGAGGAAGATAGCAGATGTTCAAAAGTTTTAGTGAGTGAATAGAAAATGCACAAATCATTGTCGGAACTGACCTCTAAAAAATGCAGTTTTGAACCCCCGAGAGAGGCCGACTTGAGAATTGTTTCGTCGAAAAGTCGGTAGTTTTGAACATCGTGTGTTCAAAAAGCTGGTAGATTAGGAAATTGATTTCTCAAATTTGTGAAGAAAGGGAAGTCTGTTTCTAAAAGCTACAAAGAATAAACAGGGCGCCGCGGATGTAGCTGGACTTTGGCTGCGGCGCCCTGTTCTGGACAACTCCCGTTAAGTGAGCTTAGCCCCTTCTGATTCCGGCAAGCCCTTCATAAGTCTTCCTGAGGGAACAGTACGACTCTTTGAAGAGGCTGTACAGTTTCAGGTAGCGCTCTTGCTCATCCCGGACCGGTTCAATCCTATCCACGTCTTCAATGAATCTGCGAACCGCCGAGAAATTGAAAAGACCCGAACCAACACCGGCAATTATCGCTGCTCCGATTGAGGTTGCTTCATCTACGTTTTCCGGAACGGTCAGTGTCTTTCCAAGAACGTTTGCTAGAACTTTCTTCCATATATTGCTCTTTATTCCTCCGCCGATTACCCTGATACTGGTGATTGGCAGAGACTCCTCCAGGGTATCGAGAATCCATTTGAGATTCATTGAAACGCCCTCGATAACGGCCCGGACCATATCTAGCTTCTTGTGAGAGGCAGACAAACCAATAAATGTTCCCCTGGCATTGGAGTCCCAGATTGGGCTTCTCTCACCCAGCAGATATGGAAGATAGATGATCGGTTCGCCGTGACTTGGAGAATCGAGCAGCACTCTGTCCAGATAGCTGTAAACGTCTTGTTCGTTCCGATACAGGAAGTTATCCCCATACAGCATGTCTTTAATCCAGCTGTACGAGCTGCCACCGGCTTGCATGGTTCCCGAGGGGAAGTAATGTCCTTCGATCGCATGGGCTCCGGTGAAAACCCGCATTTGCCTATCCAGTAAGGGTTCTTTCGTTATCGTTGAGATCCACGATGAAGATCCGAGATAGAGATAAGTATCGCCGACTTCAACAGCACCTGCCCCTACAGCTGCACTGCAGCCATCTCCAGCCCCCAGAATCACTCTACAGGATTCAGAGAGACCAAGATCTCTGGCCACATCAGACTTAATCTTCCCAAGATCGGTAATTGAGGGGAGAGCCTCGGGTAATTTCGAATTGTCGACTTTGAGGGCTGAGATCATCTCGGGAGACCACGAGAGTTTCGAGATATCAAATAGAGACGTCATAACCGCATCAGAAAAATCAGTTGCGAATTTGCCGGTGAGGCGCAGGTTTATGTAATCCTTTGCTTGAAGAAACTTGTATGTACCTTCATATACATCCGGCTCGTTCATTCTCAGCCAGGCGATTTTCAGTCCCTGATAAGTTGGAGAGAGCCTTGAACCGGTTATTCTGTAGATCTCACTCTCTGAGAAAGTCGAGAGAAGAGCTTTCACTTGCTCAGAACTTCTTGAATCTGCCCAGATTATTGCTCTCCTGAGCAATCCACCGGATTTGTCTACAGGTACAACCGCCATCATCTGACCGCTTATACTTACGGCCGAGAGATCTTCTGCGGAAATTCCGGATTTACTGACAAGATCTGAAGTAGCCCGGCAGAAGGAAGTCCACCACACTTCGGCATCTTGTTCAACCATTCCTGGGCCGGGATAGAAAGTCTCATAGCCGAAAAAGGACGAAGCCACAAGGTTTCCAGTCTCACTGAATAGAGTTGCCTTATCGCCTGTCGTTCCAAGGTCGTGAGCCATTATATACTTCAAGATAAAACCTCTCTTTCGGCCGCAAATAGAACTCAGGACTTAAATGGAACCCATTCACGGTCTTTTATTGAATCCCAGTCTGCATCAAAATTATCAATGGCCTTCAGTGTTCCGCTGTGTGCAAAGAACTCACCGTACATAGTTACGGGAAGCGACATACCGTATATTGGGAGTTCAGCCATTTTAGAGATTTGAGTTAGGGTCTTGAAGCTTGCTGCGATGAGCTTAGTCTCATAATCTCCGTTTGTAATAACCTTTTGCATACTCTCCACAACCGAGAGGTCAATCCCTAGGTTCTCTATTCTGTTTGCGTATGGGGCAACGTAATCGGCACCTGCTTCGGCTGACATTAGTACCTGCGGCACCGAGAAAACACCAGTAATCAGGGCAGGGATCTTCAGCTGCTTGAATTCTCTTAGAACTCTAATGCCCGTTCTGGAGAAGGGAATCTTGAGTATTATCCTTTTGGGATCGAGTTTGAAGAGCTCCTTTCCTTCTCTTATCACTTCGTCGTAGTTTCTTGAGGCACACTGAACGAAGAGAGAGCCAGAGAATCTCTTCAACATCTCCTGAATGACTTCAAGAGGCCTCCTTCCAGTTCTCTTCAAAATACTCGGATTAGTGCTGATTCCGGAGAAGAATCCTAGATCGAACAATTCACTTATAGCTTCTACGTTTCCGTCATCAATAAACAGTCTCATAGATACCTCCATTTGATTCTTTGCTCTTTCATGGCAGATCGGTCCGCCCTGGGTACTTGTCGACAAATTCCTTGTAGATCTCTATGGCGCTGCTTGAACCAAAGATATCCGCTCCAGCAGCGACGAAATCCTCTACCTGAGATAGGGTCTTCACTCCGCCGGATACCTTTATTCCCTTCTTGTCTCCAACAACGCTCTTGATTGTCTTGACGTCATCGACTGTGGTTGCTCTGGAGCCATATCCAGTTCCTGTCTTCACAAAATCAACGTGCGGCAGATTAAGGAGTATAGAACAAGCCTTCTCTATCTCTTTACTTTCGAGATAAGAGACTTCAATGATCACTTTACAGGTAATACCCTTAAGCAGTCCTGAAAGATATGAGATCTCCTCTTCAAAGTAATTCCAGTCACCCGACTTCATTGCCGATATGTTTGCCGTTATGTCAATATCCCTGACTTCAGGACCTAGTGCCAGAGCTTCATTTATCATATAAGCCTTGGTTTCGGTTGAATCAAATCCGAAAGGGAAGCCCGATCCACAAGCCGCCGAGATATCTTTACCCCGAACGCTGGCTACTACTTTGTCCATCAAATACCAGGGAACTACAACCGCTCTGAAATCGCAAGCAACACTTTCTTCAATGAAAATCTCCGCCTCTCGCCTTGTTGCGGCAGCCTTCAGAAGAGTGCTGTCAAACCTTTTTTGAAAACTTTTAATTGTCTGCAAAGATGCACCTCCAAGATCAAATCAAACAAAAAGCTCCAGGAAACCCAAAGAACAATCATGAGAGCGTTCTCACTAATTCATACAATACCATTATAACCACAAAACACAAAAAAACGAACAGTCAATTTAGGAGGTAATTTAGTCAATGTTGGTAAACTTGACATAACTTAAGAGAATAAGCTAGAATAGATCAAAGCATATGATACCGTTATCACAACGCGGTATTTATTTGCCGCGAGTATTCTTGGAAGGTGATTGAGTATGGCAGCGACGCTGGACGATATAGCAAGAGAGACAGGGCTTTCCCGGGCAACGGTGGCTAGAGTAATGGGAAAGTACGGATATGTCAGCAAAGAAGCAAAAGAGAAGGTCTTAGCAGTCGCCGAGAGACTCAAGTACAAGCCGAACTACATTGCGAGAAGCATGGTTACTGGAGAGACTAAGAACATAGGATTGATTGTAGGTGACATTCAGAATCCCTTTTTCTCTACAATTGCAAGATCCATAAGCGATGTAATAGTACCTGAAGGATACAGTCTGATTGTTACGAGTACAGATGAAAGACTAGATGTTGAAATAACCTCTATAGATAAGTTCTTTCAGAAGCAAGTAGATGGATTGATTCTCGCTCCCGTTTCACGAACTAACTCCGACCATCTGAGAGAGTTGGTCAAAGCAAAGACCCCGATCGTTCTCATTGACAGGGTTATTGAAGATCTAGACGTAGACATGGTAGTCAGCGATGACGTTGGTGGTGGCTTTGAGGCGACCAAATACTTGCTGGAACTTGGCCATCGAAACATAGGCTTCCTGTCGGATACTCTCGATATCAGCACCAACTACGATCGAATTGCGGGTTATCAGAAAGCGCTTGAGGCGCACGGAATAGAACCAGACCCTTCCTGGATAAAACTCGGAGGGTTCAGAGTAGATGGCGCTTACAAGAGCGGTGTGTCGCTTTTAAGCCGCAACAAGGACCTGACGGCAGTTATTGCGACAAACAACTACATGGTTGCGGGGTTGCTTCTAGCTGCAAAGGACATGGAAATAAGAGTTCCAGAGGATTTGTCCGTTGTGAGCTTTGACGATATAGTTTGGTTTGACCTGGCTAACCCACCAATAACCTCGGTCGCTCAGAATACGAGAGAGATAGGGAACCTGTCTGCCAGACGAATTCTGATGAGTATAAGAGGTCAGAGAAACGAAACGGAGCTTACCAGACTTCCTACAAAGCTGGTAATTAGGGAATCATGTGCAGCACCGAGAAAGTGATTAAACTTCTTGATAGATATTTGGAGGTGTTTGGATTGACACTGGATGATTTTTTGACGGATGCGAAACAGAGCATATTGTTTACAGCCCCATCTCTTGAGAAAGACCTTTCTGCCTTTCTCGAAGAGGATGCCGGAAGGATTAAGGAGCTGGCAAAAACTGCTTTAGATAAAGGTTATAAGCAGATCTACTGGGTGGGAAGCGGCAATTCTTGGTGTAACCTCTACTCTGGGGATTATATCCTTAACAAGATGACTGATGTGCCCTCGAAATACTACAAGAGCTACGACTTCATTTGGGAGAACCCTGCAAGGCTTGATAAGGAGGCGCTTGTGGTACTTGCTTCTTTTTCGGGGAATACCGAAGACACGGCAGCCGCGCTGAGATTAGCCAATGAAAAGGGAGCTACAACGATTGCATTCACAAGTAAACCAGACAGCATACTTGCAAGAGAAGCAGACGAGGCAATCGTGTACAACTCGAATGGCCTATTCATTCTACCTCTTGCGGGAGCTTTCATATTCAGTCTCGAAATCGCGAGACTAAAGGGAAAAGACGTATCAAAGCAGTTGGAGCAGATAGCGATGATGCCAAAACTTTTAGGCAGGATCTACAAGGAAGAGGAACCGAGGGCTTATCGACTCGCAAGAAAGTATCAGGACTGCGATCTCTTCTATGTTCTTGCAAGTGGAGCGGCCTATGCGATAGGCTACAAATTTGGACTCACGGTATTCATGGAGAACATGAGAATCAACGCTTCTTTCATGGAAACCTCCGAATTTAGACACGGCCCTGCCGAAATACTAGACGGCCATAAGCCTGTAATGGTCTTCCTTGTTGGAACTGACGAATCGAGAGACATGAGTGAGAGAGTTATAAAGATTGCAGAATCTAATGGCGCAGAGGTTATTCGGTTCGACGCAAAGGATTATGGCGACTTCGATCCGCTGTTTGCCCCGTTCCTTCTGATGATCCCCTTGCAGTGGTTTGCAGTCTATTCTGCGTACTACAGAGGCATCTTCGATCTCGATGAAAGAGTTCTCATGGGAAGAGGAAAGATGTCCACTGGCAGTCAGATAACCTGGCCATGATAAAAAAAACAGAGATAGTAGGTGGGATAAATGAGATTCGAGAACGTGTTGGTTGTAGATCCAATAGACGGTGAGTTTGTTGGAAGAGTAAAGATAGAAGGAAACGTGATCTCTGAAGTGGAGCGGATTACCGGAACCATGGAGTACGAGGGGATAATTATGCCGGGATTCGTCGATCCCCATACGCACGGTTCTGTGGGAGTTGACGCGCTTTCCATGAATGAGAAAGGTCTCAGGAAGTGGGAAGAGTTTCTTTATTCTCAAGGAGTGACTTACTTCCTTCCAACCACGATGTCCTCGACTCCTTCGGCTGTCCTTTCCGCAGCCAGAACGGTTAAAGACTATCTGGACGACAATCCGGAGACTTCGGTAGGGGGAGTTCATTATGAAGGCCCCTACTTAAGTCTCAAAAGGAAGGGAGCACAGAATCCAGAACTTATAAGAAGGATAAATCTTGAGGAGATAGAAGAGACCCTCATAGAGCCGGTAAGGCTAATTACTATAGCTCCAGAACTGGAACGTTTTTCACAGGCGCAAGATCTAATACAAAAACGAAATATTACTGTGTCGCTAGGCCACACAGATGCATCTTTTGATGACATGGAAAGAGCATATAATCAAGGTTGCGATAGAATCACGCACTTTCCGAACGGAATGAATACTCTTCACCACAGGGATCTGGGCTGTGTGGGAGCTGTGCTGTCGCTTCCCTTCTCCGTAGAGATGATTATGGATGGAATCCACTCCTTGCCGGGCTTTATGAAGCTCGTTTACGACATTAA
>NZ_DJHG01000122.1:0-14064 GCF_002432955.1 Mesotoga sp. UBA5825
CTGCTACCCCCGACCACGTTTCTGCCCTCTGATCCCTTCGGTCAGCTTTCCTTCCCGGCCAATCTTATGCCTTCTTTGGGGCTGTCGACAATATGCAGGTCCAGCTGGCTGAACGGTATCTCTATTCCGTTTTCGTCGAATTTCGATTTTATGATCTTCGCGAGTTCTGTGCTTGAGGCGACGAAGTTAGGCCTCTCCACCCAGAATCTCACGACGAAGTCGATCGAAGACGCGCCATACCCGGTGAACTGGATCATGGGTTTGTGATTGTCGTCTACATATAGCTTTTCATAAGAGTTGACAGAATCCTCGAGTATCTTCATCACTTTGTTCAGATCGCTCGAATACGAAACGCCTACCGTGAGATCGTTTCTTCTTATATTTTCGGGCCAGAAGTGAATTATCGTTGCGGTCCAGACGTTTCTGCTCGGTATAGTTACGAGCTTGCCGTCCCAGGTTTTGATGAGTACGTGATTCAGTTTTATTTCCTGAATCCCGCCTGAGGTTCCGCCAATGTCCACGGCTTCCCCTTCGTAAACCAACTTGTTGATCATTATAAGAATTCCACAGATGAAATTGTCTAGAGGCTCTTTGACTGCGAGACCCACAATAATACCTGATACTCCGAGTCCGGCAAGCATAGGAGCCAGATTCTTGAAGAGAACCGAGATGATTATGAAGGCTGCCAGCGCATAGAACGCCAGATTGAAAAGCGTTCTCATGGTCTTACGATACTGAGTGGAGACAACGGTTGTCTTCTCCGCGAATTTCATGAATGCTTTGTAGAAGAGACCTGCCAGCCATTTTGCCAGCAGCAGGATTACAACGCTAATCCCTATTCTGATGGCCCACTCGATAATTGTACTGAGTACTTCATTCATGGTAATCCCTCCTATAGTCTCATGTAGTTATTCTTACATACGATCCTTCAAAAACCCAAATTCGATGAAAACGGAAACCTTTCTACCGCCTAAGCAGTTTGGAGAAAGCAGCCGAGGTTCTCAGAATCGGAGCGTTTTGCCTTTTGATTACATGGACTGTGAAAAGCCGATCCCTTTCGAGAAGGGGCAGACCCTAATGCAAATACCGCAATCGGTTCCATTCGTCCTCCAATAAGAGTAACAGAGCTCGTGACTAATTCCCCATTTCCTGGTTCCGTTTACGATCTCCTTTCCATTGACGGGTATTGCAGAAGCCGGGCACTTTGTCGAGCAAATACCGCAGCTGCCGCAGAAGCTCTCTAGGTCAACATCGATTGATTGGTCGCACTTCAAAGGCATATCCGTAGTTACCAGTCCGAGTTTTATTCTTGGGCCGAACCTGTCAGAGATGAGAAGGCCGTGTCTTCCGAAAACGCCAAGTCCTGAAGCTTCCGCCACCAGAGGGAGAATTGCGAGATAATTTCCGTCCATATGATTTCTAGCCGAGTATCCAAGACTTCGAATGAAATAGGAGATGCTTAGTCCGATCGTGGCTGCCTTCAGATACGTTCTGGAGCTCTCGACCATTGCGGTCATCGCCGGTGCGCTGTCAATCATATCCTTCTTTATTTCAACCGCGAATGCTATTCCAAAAGGAAGTAGATCGGTTACTTTCTTTCCGTAGTGTTCTCGATGCCTGCCTCTGTGGCTGTAATAAAACTCCGGTTTCATTTCTGCCACACCTACTAGATCTGCACCAAAATCGCGGGCGACCCTTTTGACTAGATCGGTGAAGCTTGACGAGTCGGATCGAAATCTGTTATTTGATGGCATACCTTCGCATAGAGGCCGAAGATCTTCTACAAGGGAGAAATTCGAACGGACTTCCGAAGCTTCAAACAGCTCGTAAGAAGGACTATAGGAGTCGCACAGATTCGGTCTTCCTCGAAGATCGTCATCCACCTCTTTCAACTCAGGATGCAAGGAGTAGTAGTCACGGTACTCGGGAGATCCTGCTTCGTAGTTCATCCTGGCAAACATCGTGTCACGCTCATCGTATCTAGTCATTCTATTCACCACCGGCCTGCACTGATCATACAATTATACTAGCAGCGGCTTTTGCATCCTATGCTGTCGTCTGGATTTAAGACAGGCGCGACACAATGACGGCTTCAAGCAATTTCAGCTCCCGATCACAGACTCTTTCCTTCATTTGTTTTGCTTTGCCCGATGCTAAACTTGTGAGGTATCCAGAGATTCAGTGACTCCAGAGGATCTATAACAGTGAGCAGTTTTTCAGCCTTCTGAACGGATTGGTCGGCCGTTCTGGCTTCATAGAAAAGCAGAACAGGACAGGTTTTCTCTGCCCGATCCTTTGTGGATCATCTTGGTGAGGAATCGCTTAGTCTCTTTCGAAAGAAGATTGAACATAATCACCAACTCATGGCCGATGAAGAGATCAAGAATCGGGCCTTTTGCTTTCAAGTGATTGACCGGGAAAAACATTGAAAACTGCATGTCTATGGCGAAAATTAGGATGGTGATCAAATGAAGGATGGTAGGGTAAAATTCGACGCGATAGTTATCGGTTCCGGTCAGGGAGGCACTCCTCTGTCGCTTTCGCTTGCAGATGCAGGATGGAAGGTCGCACTTGTGGAAAGAAAGGCAGTTGGAGGTACATGCGTCAATGAAGGGTGTACTCCAACAAAGACTATGATAGCCAGCGCAAGAGTAGCGCATCTGGTAAAGCGCGCAGCAGATTTTGGAGTTGATGCTGGCAAGTTCTCTGTCGATCTGGAAAGAGTTATCCGGCGGAAAAAAGAAGTGGTTGAGAGTTTCAGGGAAGGAAGCAAGAAAAGGATTCTCGATTCTCCAAACCTATCATTGATAGAAGGCAGCGCGCGTTTTGTAAGGGAAAGACAGCTCGAAGTCAGCCTTCAAGATGGGAGAACAGAGTTCTTGGAAGCAGACATCATAGTGATAAACACCGGAACGAGACCTGCGAGACCTGAGATAAGAGGTCTGGATAATTCAGTGGCTTATGACTCGACTTCGATAATGGAGCTCGATGAGCTTCCGGAACACCTCATAATCGTTGGTGGCGGCTACGTTGGTCTCGAGTTCGGGCAGATGTTCCGACGTTTTGGAAGTGAAGTAACCATTATTCAAAGGGATAAACAGTTGCTCTCTCGCGAAGATGAGGATATCGCCGGCATGGTTTTGGAAATCATGAGGGACGAAGGTATCGAGGTCCTTCTAGATAGCGAACCGCTCCAGGCCAGAAGCGCCGGGGGCAACAGGATCAGCCTGAGAGTGCAATCTTCTGAGAAGGAAACGACATTAGTGGGAAGCCATCTGCTGCTCGCGACCGGCAGGTTACCCAATACTCCCGACCTGAATCTGGAAAAGAGCGGGGTTAAGGTTGACGATAGGGGATTCATAAAGGTAAACAACAAAATGGAGACCACGTCGGAGGGAGTTTACGCGATAGGCGATGTTAAAGGCGGACCGGCCTTCACACATATTTCCTACGACGACTTCAGAGTATTGAGGGAGAACCTCTTGAACGGAGGAAGCTCGTCGATAGAAGAGAGGGATGTCCCTTATGTAGTATTCATTGATCCTCAACTTGGAAGAATAGGCCTCACCGAGAAGGAAGCATCGAGTCGGGGGTACAGCTATCGCGTGGCAAAGCAGCCTTTTGATAGGGTGGCTCGGGCCATTGAAACGGACGAGACACGAGGAATGATGAAGGCGCTTGTCGACTCAGAGACAGACCGGATTATCGGTGCCGCCATTCTAGGAGTTGAGGGCGGAGAGATTGTATCTGCAATTCAGATTGCCATGATGGGCGGGCTTCCATTCACTTCGCTCAGAGACGGCGTCTTTGCACACCCAACGCTCGTGGAATCATTGAACAATCTCTTCATGACGCTGGATGGCTGACCGTATTTGCAAGAGTATATTAGAATGCTCGCGGAATCTCTTTCGGGGTTAGTCGATGGAGGTAGCCCTTCGGGAAGAAAGGTGGTTGGATTTCGTGGCATTTGGAAGTCAATACTCCCTCGTGGGGTTCTAGTTGTAGCCCCGAATCTTTGTTGGTCTCTGAAAAGATGAGAACAACCTGTGGCTCTCTGTGAATCAGCTGCTTTCAGGTTCTCCCTTTTTGGGGTTATCTGTCTGAGCCGAAATGGGAAAGAGGGAGAAACCGGATCTCACATTCTGGGCTGGAGCTTTCAGTCGGAACATGGATATGTCAACAGAGACAACGGCGCATTGAAAACTTTCAGAGATAGTGTACAATTAAATGGAGTAGAATTATCGGCAATACGAATTATGGAGGTAGGTTGTATGAAGAGAATAATGCTGATTGCACTGATACTAATGACGGCCATTGGCTTTGCACTGAAGGGACCGATTACGGTCGCATCGAAGATAGACACCGAAGGCGCACTGTTGGGACAGATGATAGTGATAGTCCTGCAGAAGAATGGCTTTGAAGTGAACGACAAGACTGAGTTCGGAACTACGAGTGTTATCAGAAAGGCGATCATTGCTGGAGAGATCGATATATATCCCGAGTACACCGGCAACGGAGGTTTCTTCTTCGATAACACTGATCCGGGTATATGGAAAAACGCGCAGCAGGGATTCGAGACAGTCAAGAGACTCGACTTTGAGAACAACGGCCTGGTGTGGCTGACCCCCGCCCCTGCCAACAATACATGGGCTCTGGCGATCAGGAAGGATCTTTCCGACAGTGAAGGAATAAAGACACTTGAAGACCTCGCGTCTTACCTGAATCGCGGCGGCTTCATTAAGCTGGCCGCTTCAGAGGAGTTTCTTACCAGACTGGACGCTATGCCGGCTTTTCAGGAGGCTTATGGCTTCGAGCTTTCAAATGAGCAGCTACTTGCCTTCTCTGGAGGAAATACCGCTCAGACCATAAGGGCCGCTTCCCAGAACATTGACGGTGTAAACCTCGCGATGGCATATGGTACTGACGGCGCCCTCTCCGCTCTCAAGTTGGTGGTCCTTGAAGACACCAAGGGAGTTCAGCCCGTTTATGAACCCGCTCCGATCGTTAGAAAGGAGATACATGAAGCCTATCCGGAAATCGAGGAGCTCCTCAAACCCGTTTTCGAGGCTCTTGATCTCGAGACGCTGCAGATGCTAAACGCTTCGATAGCGATAGAAGGTTTAGATGCGGGATACGTCGCCGAGCAGTTCCTCATATCGAAGTCTCTGATTGACTAGAGTTATGACGCTGATTTCCAGACGAAGAGACATGATGGCCATTCTAGGAATGGCCATCATGTTGTTGTCTCTCCTGGTCCCGGGATTCCTTTCAGTTAAGGAGACGAGAATCTCGGAGACATTTCCCGTAGCTTTAGGCAGCTTCTCAAATGTGGGCCTCTCTCTCCTGCTAGTGGCCTCATTTGCAGTCTTGTTTTTGTCCTACGCGGGATTCAGCTTTTTGATGGGCCTCGTGGGAGGGATTGCCCCCGTCTTCGGCTTCTTTCTGGCCGGAAGACATGCCGCCTCTATAGCTTCAAAGGCAGGTCCCTTTGCAAGGGTCTCCCCTTCCACCGGTTTGTGGGTTCTTCTCCTGGCCGGCTACATTGTTGTATTCGCTGCCAGAAGAAGACTGAAGGACAGGAAGATCATCTCATCGCTTCTGGTCTTGGTTCCGATTGGCCTGTTCCTGTTGCTTCTCGGCTCGGGTCATCTGAAAGACCTTGCAATAATGAAGGAGTACGCAAACAGAAGCAACAGATTTCTTGAAGAGACTGTGAGGCATCTCGTAATTGCAGGAGGAGCAGTTCTCGCCGGAGTGCTCATAGGAGTGCCGCTTGGAATAGTTGCCAACAGGTCTCCAAAGATCGAAAGACCTGTATTCGCTGTTGTGAACTTCATACAGACGATCCCGAGTATAGCCCTGTTCGGCTTGCTAATAGCTCCGCTATCCTACCTTTCACGCAGTGTGCCATTTCTTAGGGAGATAGGAATAACGGGTGTCGGCTGGGCTCCGGCCATGATAGCTCTCGTCCTGTATTCGCTTCTCCCGATAGTCAGAAACACTTACTCAAGTCTGAAGGTTATTCCCACAGATACCGTGGAGGCTGCCAGGGCGATGGGAATGAGCAGAATTCAGGTTCTCGGAAAGGTCGAGATTCCGATTTCGCTGCCGGTTGTCCTTGCTGGCGTTAGAACAGCGGCCGTTCAGGCCGTGGGGAACACTACCATGGCGGCCCTGATCGGAGCAGGAGGTCTCGGGGTTTTCGTATTTCAGGGTCTCGGTCAAGCCGCCATGGATCTTGTCCTTCTAGGAGCGTTGCCTATAGTTGCTCTCGCTTTGATAGTCGATTCCCTAATGCAGCTGCTTATAGGAATACTGACTCCTAAGGGGTTAATCTCGGAGGGAGCCAATGATTAGATTTGAAGATGTTACAAAGAAATACGACGAGAATACGCTGGCCGTAGATTCGATTACCTTCGAGATCCCCTCGAACGAACTGACGGTTCTAATCGGGCCTTCGGGATGTGGTAAGACGACTACGCTCAAGATGATAAACAGGATAGTCAGACCTACAACGGGGAAGATCCTGATAGACGGCAACGACGTAACCGTCATGGATGTGAAGCAGCTCAGGAGAGGAATTGGTTACGTAATCCAGAACGTGGGGCTCTTTCCACATATGTCGGTGAAGGATAACATTGCCACCGTGCCGAGACTGCTGAAGTGGGAGAGATCGAAGATAGATAGAAGAATCTCTGAACTGCTTGAGCTTGTAGGGCTTGAGCCGAAATCTTATGCAAAGAAACTTCCGAAAGAACTGTCGGGCGGCGAGGCCCAGAGAGTCGGCGTTGCGAGGGCGCTTGCAGCCGATCCCCCGATAATACTTATGGACGAGCCCTTCGGAGCGGTAGACCCATTAACTAGAGTGAGGCTCCAAGACGAGTTTGCCAGAATTCAGGAGGAACTCCACAAGACGATCGTCTTCGTAACCCACGATATAGATGAGGCGATAAGGCTTGCAGATAGAATCGCGGTCATGAAAGCGGGCAGAATCCTTCAATATGACACTCCCGAAGAGATCCTGGCGCATCCGAAGGAGAAATTCGTCCACGACTTCATGGGATCAGATAGAGCGCTGAAGAGGCTCTCGAGGATCCCGGTCAGGGAGTATATAGAGGAGAGCTTCGCGATAGACCTTTCAGGAAGCTGGGAACAGCTAGGCAAGATCGAAGAGGAATTCGTCTGGGCGCTTGACAAGGAAAAGAGACTTGTCGGCTGGGTAGATGTCTCCCATTCGAGCAGGGAGAAACCGGTAAGAGAAGCTCTGACTGAAATGAAGGAAGAAGAGATCTTGAGTCCGGACAGCACTGTTAAGGAGGCGCTTTCCAGAATGCTTGAAAGCGGAACCGCGGCGTTGCCGGTCGTCGAGAGAACGGGGCGTTTTCTCGGCCAGATAAGCATGACCAGAATCCAGGAGTTGACCAGAAGTGACAGAGAAGAGAAGTAGAGTCTTATCCTGGGTCTTGTTGGGACTGTTCTTGCTGGCCTTCGTCCTTCTCATCTCTAATATGGCATGGTGGGAGAGCTTTCTGCGATGGTTCTTTCCCGGAGAGAAGCAGGTTCTTCATCCAAGAGGGACTTTGTTGGAGCTAGTGGCCGAACATCTCTGGATGGTCATCGTATCCAGCGGACTTGCCACCATTATCGGCATCTCGATAGGAGTGCTGGTTACACGTCCGATGGGCAGGCAGTACTTGCCTCTCGTTTCAAGCCTGAGTTCCCTCGGCCAGACCTTCCCTCCCGTCGCTGTTCTCGCTCTTGCCGTACCGTTGCTGGGATTTGGATTCAAACCGACGGTCGCCGCTCTGCTGCTTTATGGACTGCTTCCCATCTTAAGAAACACAATAGTGGGAATCGAAAACATCCCCGCAGATGTGCGTGAAGCAGCATATGGAATGGGTATGTCTTCGTGGCAGGTGCTGTTTAGAATTGAGCTCCCGCTTGCGCTCAAAGTAATCATGTCGGGAATTCGGATTTCGGTCGTAATAAACATCGGGACGGCAACTGTGGGGGCAACCATTGGGGCCGGTGGCCTCGGGTCGCCCATTATCGCCGGACTTGTCGCAGAGAATCCCGCTTTTGTGCTTGAAGGGGCTATTCCGGCGGCGCTTCTCGCATTTTCAGCCGATGCGCTGCTCGGTAATATCGAGAAAACGATTTCTACAGCGTAGGATTTGCCTCTTGAATCAGGTGTCCTTTTCGGCGTGCAACTGCGGGCTTTCCGTAAAGAGTTCCTCGGAGTTATCCTGTTCATGCCCTTGCCTCTTGCCGACAAGAAGATCTCCCATTGCCCTCAGGTCGTTTCCCGAAGGATTCTGGAATACCCTCAAATCGAAGTGAGGGAGTGTAGCAAAGATGTGATCGAAAATGTCTGACTGCAGAGATTCGTAGTTAACCCATGATGTGTCTTTACTGAAGGCGTATATCTCCAGAGGCAGCCCGGTGTCGGTCGGCTGCAACTGCCTGACCATCATGATAAGATCTTTGTTTGTCCCGGGATGATTTCTGAGGTAGGCGGTCAGGTATGCCCTGAAAGTCCCAATGTTCGTCATCCTTCTGCCGTTGACCGGTTCGGTTACGTCTACCTCGTTCATTCTGTTGAACTCCTCGATCTCCTTCTTTCTGCTTTCGAGGTAAGGTCTCAGAATCTGGATCTTGTGCAGCCTGTCATACAGGTCGTCATCGAGAAAGCGGACGGAAGAGGTGTCTATGTAGACAGATCTCTTGATTCGCCTTCCGCCGGCCTGAAACATCCCCTTCCAGTTCTTGAACGATTCAGAGATTATCGCGTATGAAGGGATTGTAGTTATCGTCTTGTCCCAGTTCTGAATTCTTATCGTTGTAAGGGTAATGTCGATTACATCACCATCGGCCTGGTATCTTGGAACCTCTATCCAGTCCCCGATGCTCACAAGGTTGTTCTTAGAAATCTGGATGCTGGCGACGAGCCCGAGAAGTGAATCCCTGAATATGACGAGTAGGACGGCGGTCATCGCACCGATTCCGCTCAGGATACCCCACGGAGAAATCCCCGTCAGAACGGACACCGCAACGACGCCGGCTATGGTATACACCATTAGTTTCACAACGGTCATGTAGCTCTTTATCGGCTTATCCTTAGAGGTTTCCAGAGACTGATAAGCGCTTGTGAAAACGTCCAGGAAGGCATCGATCACAACGGCGGCGATGAATATCAGATATGTGGTTACCAGCCTGTAGATTACGTCGCTTATCGCGGGGAATGCAGGAGCGAATAGCGCAATCACGATGGCCGGTATCATAAGGGCAATTTTGTTGAGCAGTTTGTGTTTTACGAGAAGGTCGTCCCATTTGAATGCAGATTTTCTCACAATAAGCTCAATAGGCTTAATCAGGACCTTTTCGAAGATGTATTTGGATAAGAAGGCCACGACTATCATGATTATTCCAACAACTATGTTGGCAAGTACCAAGTCAAAAGTCTCACTGAGTCCGAGAGCCGAAAACCACCCGGCAAAGATATTGACCACTAGATCGCCCCCTCAAAGATATGGTCACTAGATAGCCCGCTCAGACAATAATAACATCACTGACTCCATAACTGCCTCTTCACGTTGGGCTTCCAACATCAGACACTTATCGATTTGCCAATCCCCAAAGTCGAGAAGTGAATGGAATTATTCCGATCAAAACGTCAATCTGAATGGAGGCTTTCAGAGATCGCCACAATGTCGTAAAATAGTGTATTGGAGGTGAGTGAGTTGAAATGTCCCGAATGCTACTCTAGTGACAGTAGGGCGACGCCGCTGAAGAACCCCGAAGATTGCCTCTTGAACCACGTTCAATACGTTTGTTCCACCTGTGGAAGGGCGATCTGTATGGATGACGACGAGCGGGAAAGGCACGGCCCTCGAGCTTCTTTCAGTTCCTTCAATGACGCTATGCTTTACCTCCGGGCAGCCGAGGCGCTGTTCAACGGACCATGCGGGATCTATGAACTGACCGACGGAACGAAGGTCTTCTACAAGATCTTCGTAGACAAAGACGGGTTAATGAACTACCTAATAGAGAATCCCGAGAAAAGGTGCCCTCTGGGAGAAGCTCTTCACGAAACCGAGGAATTCAGACCTGCATCCAAAGGACAGATTCAGAGACTGGATGAAGAGAAAGTAGAGCAGTACATGAAAGAGAAAGAAGAAGTAGATGGCTAGCTTCGAGATCGTCTTTCTTCTCGTTGTCTATGGAATCAGTCTCTTTGAACTAACGTTGCTGTCTCTAAACTACAGGAACGCCAGACTCTCGAGGGTATCCCTTCCCGACAACTTGCGCGACGTCTTCAACGATGACCTCATTGGAAAGTCCGTGGATTACACGAGGGCAAAGGGCTCTCTTGCCATCACCTCGTCGATTGTGAGTCTTGCAGCGTTGAGCATAGGCATCTTCTGGTTTTTCAGAGCCGTTGAATCCTTAGCGGTTAGAGCGGCGGAAGGGTTCGTGATTCAGGGGCTTTTGTTCTTCATCGTCATTGGAGCGACCGCCTTTATCATCACTTTGCCCTTCTCTATCTACTCGACGTTCGTTCTCGAGAAGAGATTCGGATTCAATCGGACGACACCGGGAACGTTCGTTGCGGACAAGCTGAAGGGAATAAGCCTGGTGGCTGTAATCGGTATCCCCATAGTAACTCTGGTTCTACTGGCCGTCGACTCGTTTGCTTACTGGTGGCTGTATCTGCTTATCGGAGTCATAGTCTTCGAGCTTCTGGCCCAGCTGATATTTCCAACAGTAATCCTGCCCATCTTCTACAAGCTCAAACCTCTCGATGATGAAGACCTTATGGGCAGGCTAAGGGCTATCGCCGAAAAGGCAGGCTTTGAAGTGAAGTCGATCCTGGTCATGGATGCTTCGAGAAAGACCGGCCACACGAACGCCTTCTTCACAGGGATAGGCCGCGCGAAAAGGATCGTTCTATTTGACAGCTTGCTAGAGAAGCACACTTCAGAAGAGATACAGGCGATCTTCGCACACGAAGCAGGCCATTTTAAATGCAAACACATCCTGAAGGGGATGCTAGTTTCAAATGCTGCTGCAGCCTTTGCGGTGGTCTTGCTCTGGCTGATCGTCGAGAGCCCTCTGGCTTCTGGTATTTTCGGAATTGAGAAGAAGTTCACCACTCTTCTGTACGCAGGTGTTTTCCTCTCATCGGTCTTCACGATGCTCGACTGGATAGACTCGTTAATAAGCAGAAGATGGGAGTTCGAAGCCGACAGGTATGCAGCCGAGATGCTGGGCACATCGCTGCCCATGATAAGCGCGCTGAAGAACCTGTCCGCGTCCAACCTGTCAAACCTGAGTCCACATCCGCTATATGCGGCCCTCAATTATTCCCACCCGCCGCCATGGGAGCGAATTGAAAAACTGAACAGCATAGTCTCTAATATAAATGAGAGAGAGTAGGGGGTGAGAGCTTGAAACTCAAGTTCATTAACAGCATTACACCTGTGAACAGGCTTGAATGGATTGAAGAGTACCTCGAACTTCCGTTCGAACTGTTCTGCAAGCATGATGAATTAACGGGTTTCATTACGAGCGGAAACAAGATCAGAAAGCTCGAGTATCTTCTGAAAGATGCTCTGGAAAAGAAGGCAGATACGGTATTCACCTGCGGGGGCATTCAGTCTAATCACTGCAGGGCAACGGCCCTTGCCGCTAGATCGCTCGGAATGCAGCCTGTTCTCTTCCTCAGGGGAAGGCCGATGGAGATCCCCCAGGGGAATGTTCTTCTTGACACAATGGTGGGCAGCGATATCCATTATGTGACAAAAGAAGAGTATTCGAAGATAGACGAGATCTTCGCCACGAAGAAGGAAGAATACGAGAAGAAGGGCAGCAAAGTCTACCTGATCCCCGAGGGCGGCTCAAACGCGCTTGGCGCCAGGGGATATGTGGATGCTGTCAAAGAGCTTTCAGGACAGATCAATCTCGACGGTGTCGAAGCCATCTTCACAGCGGTTGGTAGCGCGGGCACCTATGCGGGCCTCGTGGCCGGTCTAAAATCGCTCGGATATAACACCAGAGTGATCGGCATAAACGTCACGAAAGATCCCTCGTCCTTATTTGTGGAAAAGACGAAACAACTAATAGAAGGCCTGAAAGAGTACGGGATAGCCGTCTCGCTTGAAGGCAGTGAAATCGAAATAGTCGATGACTTCTCTGGACCGGCGTACGCCGTGCCTTCGGAAGAGGATATGGATCTCATAAAGAAACTTGCGAAGGAGAGAGCATTCTTCCTTGATCCTGTCTATACGGCAAAAGCCTTCAGAGGCATGCTCGAAATCTCTAGAGGGAGATTTGCCGGAAAGAGGGTTCTCTTTATCCATACAGGCGGACTGTTCAAGCTGTTCGACAATCCGGCAGCTTATGTGAAGTGAAGCCCTGCGTCGCAGGGCTTCATGCTTTCTTTAGATCTTCAAGCCTTTCAAGAAACTTATCTATATTGTCTTTGAACCTTCTGATCCTGACTTCGGCAGATTTAAGATATTCAAGGCCCGCTTCGGTTATCTTATAATTCTTCCGGGCTGGACCTGTGTCTTCAGTATCCCATTCAGAGGTTATAAGACCCGTTTCCTCGAGACTCCCGAGCACCCGGTAAAGACTGCCCATCTGACCGACACCAAAGATAGGGATCTCGAAGTCGTTGATTCTAGAAGACAGTTCATACCCGTGGCCCGGTTTCTCAGCGATGAGGAGAAGCAGATACAACTCGATCCATGATCTGCCCATCCCCATTCGTCTTCCTCTCATACTTCTCATATATGCTCCGTCGTCTTTTTTCTAGTGATTGTGGAACTTTCCATGGTCTTCGGGCTCGTATTCAACGCTGGAAAGTTCGCCTTCAATGTAGGTTCTTACTAGCGCTTCGACGGTCCCGCTGGCCCCGGTAATGGCATGTACGCCCAGCGTCTCGAAGAACTGTCTTGCCCGGCCGCCCATGCCTCTTGTTATTATCACATCGGCGCCTTTACTCTTCACGTAGCCTGGAATCTCGCCCGGCTCGTGCTGTTCAAAAGGGTTCGCTTCGATTTCGTGAGAGACAATCTCGTTGTTCTCCACAGTTACGAATGCGAAGAACGGAGAGTGACCGAAATGCTCTGAAATCTTGGATTTGAGACCGTTATTATCAACAATGGGAATTGCGATCTTCACAAAAACTACCTCCTTACCTATATTCATCTAACATATATTATAGCATTCGAACAAGACTGAGTTATGATAGCATCTGCGATCTGATTTGCTCTTCCTCAAGGGGAGATCAGTTTCACGGCTTTGCCGGAAAGAAATGACTAAAATGCCTCCTGTTTTGAGACTGTCCATACGTTTCTGGTGAAGCAATAGTTCTTGAGGGAGGCATGAAACGACGGCCGTCTGAATGAGCAATTGTGAGAGAATCATCATGGAGGAGGTGCGGCATGAAAAAGACTTTTGCTTTACTGATAATTGCGGCACTATGTGTTGCGGCGCTTGCGAATGGTCTGCTGGTTATTACTTTGAAGGATGGTTCAATCTACGAATTCTATCTCGATGAAATCGAGAGTCTGGTATATGTTGCGGACGATGAGTTTCCCTTGGAATCCAAGTACATGAGCCTTGACAAACTTGTTTTCGTTCCCGGTGAAGAGATCAATCTCTATTTCTTCGGAACTTCGGGACTAGAGTCTTACGCCTGGATCNNTTTACAAAGACGTCTTTGCGCCGGGCGAAGAGATCACTCTGTACTTCTACGGAACAGAAGGCCTCGAAACGTACGCCTGGATCGGAATCGTTCCCTCTGATATTCCACATGGAAGCGAGTCCGAAAACGACCTGCACGACATTCAGTATGCTTACGTCGGCGGCATGACAGACGGTTTGATAGTATTTACCGCTCCATGGGATGCCGGATTCTACGACTTCAGATTGAATGACTCGGACAGCGGTGGTGTAGAGATCGACTTCCTCACGTTCGAGGTCAGGGAGTAGCCCGCAGAGCAACTTTTCATTGTTTGAAAGCTGCTCGGGGCGTCGTTCTGCTCTTGAAAGGTTATC
>NZ_DJHG01000055.1:0-3768 GCF_002432955.1 Mesotoga sp. UBA5825
AGAAAAGAAAAACTGGGACTGACGATTCGCCTCACGTCTGTCCCGTTTTTCGTATCCTGTCATCCCATAATGTATTTATATGGGATCTCGTTCTTTATATACGTTATCTCAGCAAGAAAAGTGAATAAAAGGCAAAAACCCCGCTCAACTGCCGGGGTGTTTTTTCAACAGAAGGTGCTCTAGTTAACAATGACATGCAGAATGGAGAGTATTATAGTAACATCTTGAAAGAACTCAACAAGTCATAATCAGAGACTCTCTCAGTCGAAAAACTTAATAGATCTTCATTGCAACCAAGACGCTAATTAAAAAAGAGATTCATTGTGAATTGATAACTGAGAAGTGTACTCAGCGGAGGCGTTAAATGTGACTAAGCTACTTCTTAATGAGAAAGTTTGGGAGAAAGAGGTTGTTGATGATTATTGTTTGTACAGGCCAATTTCTATGATTGAGACTGAAAAAAAGCCCTTTCAGCAACTAAAGAATCTTGGGTTGCCATATGTATTGACAAGAGAGAACACCGATGAGATCGTCTCTCTTGAAGCCAGTGTTGGTGTGATTAGGGCTGTTCCTCTCTTCTATCGTCGAGAAAGAGAGGGAGTCACAATCGCTTCTAGTCCCGAGATGATCCTTCGCACCAATTCGGAAGACGGAGAATCTAACATTGATAGACTATCCCTTCTAGAATACTTGTCCTATGGCTACGTTACGTCCAACAGAACGTTACTAGAAGATATAAACGGAATTCAGTCTGGCGAGGTTTTGACCGTCTCTGAAAGTGGAGAACTCTCTGTCATCTCAGAATATGTTTACGACTCAGCCAATATTGAAAATTCAACTCCATCAGAATTCACAGCTGAACTAGAGAGAGTATCAGAAAAGATATTCACTACTCTAGTTCGCGATCTCGACGGTCGTATTCCAGTTGTTCCACTCAGTGGGGGGTATGATTCAAGATTCATTGTTTCAATGTTGAAGCTCTACGGTTTGGATAACGTAGTATGTCTTAGCTATAGCATTCCAGGAAGCTTTGAGAGTCGTATAAGCAAAGAGGTTGCGGAAAAGCTTGGTTACAAGTGGTTCTTCACTGAGTACAATACCAAGAAGTGGGTTGAAACCTTTCAAGAAGAAGATTTTCATGATTTCTTGAATTATGCGCACAACTACACAAGCGTTAGTCACATACAAGAATACCCAATTATTCGAGATCTCGTTACATCTACTGGTCTAAAAAAGGCCGGTGATCTTGTCATAATTCCTGGACATACTGGCGATTTTATCGGCGGTTCCCACATTCCTAATTTGCTGATGAGTCAGAATAATTGTGAAGCCAACATCATTGAATCCGTCATACTAAAACACTGTAATCTAAGGAACAAACCCGCAAACAAGAGGCTTATCACAGAGCTCTCAAAGAGGCTCTATCTGATACAGAATATTTCTAGTGAAGGGTTTCGGGTGTATGAGATATGGGAATGGATGGAAAGGCAATCAAAGTTCATTGTAAACGCTAACAGAATATATGAATACTTCGGATACAAGTGGGCATTACCACTTTGGAGCAAGGAGTTCACAGGTTTTTGGAGCAAAATCCCTTTGGAACTGAAGTATAGGAAGAAACTTTATGACGAGTTTCTTGAAAACAAGATCTTCAATAGACTGGGTGTAGATATTGATAGAGAAGAAAGAATCAGGAAGAGGGAAATTGAATTGAAGGCTCTTGATTCAAGAAGACCTACCTTAAAACAGCGAATTGTTAACTTAGCCAAAGAAAACAAGTTCGTTGCAAATCTTTATAGATCTACCAAAAGAAAACTCAAAGGTCCTTCTAACCCTTGCGCATTTGATACTGCTAATCCTTTTCTGCTGAACACTGCAAAAAAAAGGTTCCCTCGGGGATACCAAACCTTGGAGAAGATTCTGAAAGATGAATTCCCTAAAGGAAGAGGCGGTGATTCAAATTCCTACGTGGCTGACTATATAATCAGTTCAATCCTTGAGGATAACGGAGACATCTTCAAATGGGAATAGTAAGAGATGCAGGGTATGTACTAGTATCCAATATAATAACAATTGCAGTTACCTTTTTGTACTATCCTTTGTTGGTTAAGTTCTACGGATTTCCTTCCGAAGTATTTGGTAGCTTTCAATACATTCAGTCAACTTTAGGAGTTATTGCATCTTTCTCGGTAATAGCTATGGACACTGCATACGTTTCAGAAGGAAAGGTACATTCGGAACAAGAACGCGCGAAATTCGCTACGTGGTTCCTATTGATAGGAATAATCATAAAATCTTCATCAATACTTTTTTGGGCATTTCTCACAAAAGACATTTCCTTTGCAGTGCTTGGCCTTATTATTGGGTTTCCACAGATGCTTAGCATAATGGTACAATTAGTTCTCAGAGACCAGAAAGACTTCAAGCTTCTTTCCACAGTTATAATTCTGCAATCTGCTACAAATGTGGCAACTGGTCTGTTAATAGGCTTTTTCGTGAGAAATGAGGCATCTCTCGTTCTTGCTTCTTCAATGAGCTTTCTTGTCTCTAGTGGATATGTGATTCTGAAAAGTAAGATAGGTCTAAGATTCTCAAAGCCAGACAGATCTTTTCTTCGCGGTTTTCTTAGGGACAATAGCAATCTTGTGATCTTCCAAACCGGCAGTTCCGTTCTGAACACTTTCTCATTCAACCTTCCTGTCTTCATACTAAGAGTTCTGTTTGATGACGTTATTCTTGGGTTTTACTCTTTGGCTTATAGACTGATTTTGGCAGTTAATAGGGTTATGTCTCAAGCCCTTGCGCAGACTTTCTTGCCGTACTTCAGCAAATCTAGAGACGATGAATTAAGGATATTCGGATGGTTTCCTGTGCTAGCTCTCGGTTTCTATCCCATTTATCTCTTGGTATCCCTTTTCTCTGATTGGTACATTCCGATTCTGTTCACGCAGGAATTTGGCGAAGTCGGCAAGATAATAAAAATACTTATTCCATGGCAGTACACAGTTGCTGTTATTAGCCCTTATACATCTTCGTTTCTTGTCCATAAAAAGGCAAATGTAGGACTTTGGATAAACATCCTACTTCTTGGAGCAAGAATTGGTTCGTTAGTTTTGGGGGCTTCTTTTGGTCACAGAATGGCATTACTTTTCTTCTCAATGATTAGCACTTTGTTCTTCAATATAATGATGATATACAGCTTCAAATACGCAGTCGTTAGGTGCAACAGAGATGTGTCAATGATAATTCTACTCCAGATCTCTATGTATTTAGCAGTGCTTGATAACGTTTTTAGATGGATCAGTATTTTGCCTTGTGTTATTCTTATCTACTCAGTTTTTAGCAAAAGAGATTCATTTAAGCAAATTATGATGTCTATTAAGAGAAAAAGGACGTAACTTACCACTTTTAGAGTTCATCATCTCCATCGTCGAGAACCTACGGCCGGAGCTACGGTTGGCACATTGAGGGGTTCAAAGATGCCACGGCTGTCTTGCGAATTGAGTCGGCTCGCAAATTGCTAGAGCAAATGTGGACCAGAGCACAAAAATAGGGACTCCATTTTAAAAATAGGTAAAAAAAATCAAAAATAGGGACCTTATCATATTAATAAGGAAAAGTCTACTACTCAAGTGACATTCAAGTTGTCAACCACATCCTTAGTGGCAGCTAAGGATGGATGAGCATCCTGGGAGTATTCAGGATTTGTGAAAGCCTCAGGAATTGTTGTATTATTTTGTTGTTCCAAAAATAGGGACAGACTCCATT
>NZ_DJHG01000088.1:0-33824 GCF_002432955.1 Mesotoga sp. UBA5825
CATGCTCGGATTAACAGGTATCACGCGATACCCCTTTTCAATAAGATATGTAGGAACGTAGTTAGCCGCCTTTTCCGGATTCTTTGAGAAACCCACAACAATAACTCTGTTGAGGGTCTCGAGAATTGTTTTTGCTCTCTCACGGTAATTCAAAGAACAACACCTCCAAGTATTATTAAAGCTATTCCTAGAAGAAGAGAGAACCAGAAGAACCAGTTCCCAAACCTGGTATATAGGGTGGTCGTTACCCTCGGAAGATACTGGAATTCGCCAACAACATACTCGGCCGTCAGTTCCTTCGAAGTGGGCAGTCGCTTTACAATCCTGCCATAGGGATCGATTACCGCTGAAATCCCGGTGTTGGATACCTGAATCACATATCTTCTGTTTTCTATTGCTCTGGCGATGCTTTTTGATAGATGTTGTTGAAGAGCCGTCGATATATTGAACCAACCGTCGTTTGTGGCAATGACGATCACTGTTGCACCGTTGCGAGTGAGATTTCGCGAGACATTGCTGTATAGAGAGTCGAAACAGATTTGTGCTCCTATCCTGTGCTCATCTACGGAAAAGATTGTGAATTGTTGGCCTGGATTGAAGTAGTCGAGGAACTTAAGGAAACTGAAGAGTCCAAATACTCTTGGCCATGGGAGAAACTCAACAAAGGGAGTGAGCTGGACTTTAGCGTAGAATTCATCTGAGAAGCCCTCTCCATCTACAAACCTAACCTGATTGTAGTTGTTATCGTTGTATGTGGGAAATCCCACCAAAATCCTTAAGTTGCGTTCGCTTGCAATCTGTTGAAGCTGCGAGCCGGTTGAATTACTTCTTATATCGCTCATGAAAGTTGCTTCCGGCAAGATTACTACGGAACCTTCGGGAATTTCTCTCAGCGCTCTCGAGACCACTCTCAAGGTCTCGTCGGGAGGCTGGTAATACTTCATGTGCATGGAGATATTTGTTTGAAGCGCGTAAAGTGTGCTTTCATATTTGTCGGAAGAATACGGAATAGGCACAAAACTACTCATCGCGGCATTCGCAAGAGCCACGAAAGCGACAGAAATGACAATCAATAAGGCTCTGTCTCTTGTGCGTTCCATGAAGAGATGAGACAAGTAGTGGTTGACAAAGACTATTATGAAGACAAGGAGTAGCGGTCCACCAACCGCAAGAAGCTGAGCTATTCCCAGCTGTTCGTTTAGAAGAGCGTCAGATAGCCTCCCGTTCGTGAATCCGAGTGGGCCTATCTCCCTGAGATGCTCTGTGACTGTGAAAAACGATGCGGCAAATAGGCTGAGAAGTACAGGATACCTTTCGAAGAACCTTTGATACAACCCGTAGATGAAACCGAAAGCAAGGAAGGGAACTGCGATTACTACACCCATCAGGAAATATACTACTATTCCGATGAAGTTTGGGAATGAATTCAAGACTTCCGGAACATTCACGGTTAGGACAGGTAGTTCCCAGTAGTGGGTTATGAGCAGATAGACGAAACCCCAGACAAAGGCCTTCAAAGCTCCCTTCAGCGGAGTTACTTCCTTCATGGAGATGAAGAACGGGATAAGTGCAATCCAAATCAAGTAACCCCAAAGCATGCCGGGCATCGAAAGCGCAGTAAGGACTGCTGAAAGGAGAACTAAGGCCACTATCGCTCACCCCTGGTTGCCAGGATTCTCTCTATTGCCTCTGCCACACCGCCGTTATCGTTATCTCTTTCAGTCACCAGTTTTGCGTGCCGCTTCACCTCGTCCGGCCCATTTGCCATTACCACGGGTAATTCGGCCTCCTTCAGTATCTCAACATCATTGAAATTGTCGCCAATATATGCGACGCTTCTCCAGCTCAGCCCAAGATATTCCAGTATATGTATCAGGCCATTTTCCTTTCCCACACCTGGTCCGAAAAACTCGTAGAAGGCGTGCTCTTCAACATTGTCGTTCTTGATAACGGTTACGTTCTCGAGGTGAGAATTCGATTCATTGAGAAGCTCCTGAATTCTGTCTTCTTTGCCTTCAAGAGCGATTTCAGGAATACCTTCATCCTTGATCCGCATTAGCGGATTATCTTCAAACATCATCCTATATCTGTTGTTACTGTAGTATCCTCTGTATGGAGAATCTGAAGGTTTGGTGGTGGAAATATCCGGGAGTCTGAAGAAATCGAAGAAGACAAGAGCGTTAAGGGATTTCTCCAAAGCCTTTTTGAACAGGAATCTTGCTTTGTCCGCTTCAAGTAGTGATTTTGAAATTACTTCAGTATTCACTCCGTGACCGTACGTCACTAGAGCGCCATTCTGATAAGAAATGGGTACGTCTATGCCAAGTTGCTCGGCGTATTTGTGGCCCGAAACATAGCTTCTTCCGGTGGATATGGAGACTGCTACACCCATATCCAGAGCTCGTCTTATCGCATACTCGTTTTCAAGTGGGATCTTCTTCTCGCTGTCGAGGAGAGTACCATCCAGATCAATCACAATGAGCCGAATCATCTTTCAACCTCCAACAATCTACTACCTGAAATGTCTCTAATCTATTGTTTCTGGACTTCACCCACTCAACTTCTATGGGGAAAGCAAACTCCGGAGCCAGTCTCCCGTTTAATACCCATCTTCTTGCCTCTCTGCTATTATAGAGCCCTGGATTGGCCGAAATCTTGAGGACTGAAGGTCCTTCTACCCATCTTACTTCATCAATCACGTCTATGTCCAGAAGTGAGCTCTTGATTCTCTCCCTTATTTCTATTGGGGGAAGTGGACAGACGTTAATTAAAGCGATGTTTCTTGACAGGGGACCGATCACTTTTACGTTAGCAAGAGTGTGAGTGAAATCCTCGAGCTGATCAAGTAGAACTTCATTCGCAATAGCAACCGAGTATCCGTGATAAGCCGGGTTCGCCATAATCTTTAGGAGATGCTTCAGCTTGCAGCCTTCCCTAACGGGCGCTTCTCCAATCTTTGGCACTTCGATACCAAGGTAGCTCAGCGCATTCTCTATCTGTTTCTTTGTCCATTTCCTCAAGGGAGCGTAGAATCCATCCTTGATGACGATCCCTGTCTTTCCCCAGGTGTCCGATTGGTTGGCACCCGTCGCAACAAGACCCAAAACTCCGGATCTTATCGCCGGTAGCTTCGCAAGTCTAGTGCATCTATTGCACGAAGGACCGTCCTTCCAGACCCTTTCTTGGGCTTCGTATCCCGGCGTGAATTCCAGCCTGAGCCTCATTTTGTCTGCAAGGGAAGCTACTATTTCAAGACCTCTGCTATATGAATATGGTCCGAAACATACGTTTACAAGCTTCACCCTTTCCCGTCCAAGACCCCTCGAAGCCAGCACGGCCACAAGAGTAGAATCCAAACCCCCTGAAAACGCAACTGTAAGCCTGCCGCTTTCAGTGAGATCTCTTATTTCGTCTATAGTCTCGTTTACTAGTAATTCGATTTGCTCACTCATCTGTTCAAGTATAACGCAAAGAAGGCGGCAAGTGCCGCCTTCTTGTTAACCGGAAGCTATCTCAGGAGCTCTCTTTTCTTCTTCACAAGGAAGGATGCTACGTGAATGCCTTTTGTTCCGCGTCCGAATCCGGCATCCATTCCACAGGAAACGGCCAGATCATTTGTAATCTGGGTTCCACCCGAAATGAAGATCAATTTGTCTCGTACGCCCTTTTCTATAGCGAGCTGAGAAATCTTCGTCAAATTGCTTACGTGGACTTCGTTGTGAGTGATAATCGTGGAGATAAGAACTGCTTCGGCACCGGTTTCTATGGCCGCATCAATGAACTTCTCCGGAGGAACACTTGTACCGAGGTAGGTGTACTTGAAGCCGAACTTCTCAATTCCTCCGTGCTTAATATCTAGGATCTCCCTTATTCCAACCGAATGTTCGTCGTTGCCGACCGTCCCGGCCACCACCCTCATTGGATGTCCTTCGACGAAGGAAACGATCTCTTCTTCGGTTAATAGATCAGGCTTCTCAGGTAGTTTTAGTGAGCCTCTCTCTATCTTGAACGGGACCTTTGCTTTTAGCTCAAGATAAGTCCCCTCAATCGGATGGAGGATGGTCTTGCTTATGACTGCTGCTTCTACAAAGCCCATCCTCTTCGCAATCTCAAGAGCTGCGGCCTCGGCATGATCGGGGTCATCGGGGATGGTCAAATCTAGCTGAACCCAACCGTCGCCCCACCATTCGACCTCGGGAGATATCAGACCTTTCTCCCTGTCTTCCAGTTGCTGAGCGATTCTAAGATTAACGTTATCGGATTCATCGAGTTCGTCTATGTACTTTATCTTTGATCTGTCATGCAGGGTGCAACCACCTATGAGTTCATCGGGCGATTTGATTCCCTCAGGGAGATTGTTGTATCCGAAGTGCTCACATACGGGGGCAAAGTATTCAGCATCCCTAGGAACAACGGTGCCGGCACCGATCCCACCGTCCTTCGGTCTCGCAATGCCGTCGCCATTGCGCTCGGGGTACTGTCCGTTATCAACAAAAAAGCCCCTCTCGGCAGCTTCAAAGTATCCGCCTGCTTCCAGTATCTCTTCCATCATTAGGATGGCGCGCATCTTCAGCTCTCTAATCTTTGGTCTCACGACCTCTTCGTTGATCTGGAGTAGGTCTTTGATTCCATCCAGAGCCAAGAGAGCATGTTTTGCGGTTTCGATGCCCCTTATGGAGTTGACATGCCACGGAACATTTCGACCTTCATCGGGAGTTATGGTGGACTGGATGTCTGCTTTGGTTAGTCTCGAAATCAGAGTGTCTAGCACATGAATTCTTGTTGCATCCATCAAGTCTGATTCGATATATCTGGTATTCATCTGAGCCCTAAATCTGTAATCTTTGAATAGTTCTCTCAGAGTTATTGCGTAGATAAAGTTCAGTTTGAACTCCGGGGCGGGAGAGACAACAGGGGGAACCGTTGAGAGAGCGATCAAATCTTTCTTCATCCCCACCTTTACAGAGAAAGCGCAGTTAATCGCATGCTGTACGAGGAGTTCGGGCATGACTTTCCATGCTCTCTTGGCAGAGGCATTCGCGTTGTGGGCGCCATCTATTTGAAGCATATCAACGCTTGCCATGATTTTCTTGGCAGCTGCCGCATCGACAAAGGATCTCACAGGATTGATTCCTCTGTAAAGAACGTTGTACTGAGGGTCCTGATGAGCGCCGTTGACACCTTCCTCTGCGAAGAGAACAGCGATTTCAGGTCCTGCCACTCCACTAATATAAGAATGGAAGTTTATCGGTCTTCCAACTTCTTCTTCAATGGCGTCCAAAGCTTTTCGAGTAGCTCTAAGCTGTTTTCGTGTGATAGGAATGCCTCCTATCCCTTCGGGTGTTCCTTCAATCAGACCGTCAATATGACTCTGGCCTAGTGTCCTTATAACCATGATATGGTCGGCACCATGCCAGGCAGCCATTCTCATTCTTCTGATGTCATCTTCAAATCTGCCGGAGGCAATCTCGGAGGTAATGACGGGATCGGGTTGCGGATCAATGTTCTCAAAATAGTGCGCGGCCGGTAGTCCTATGCTGTTCTTCAACGGTTCGGAAATCTGATCATATTGGAAACCATCGACTCTCGTTCCTTTGGGCAGTTTCTTTCTCCATGTCCAGCCCTTTCTTCTCGGAGCATAATGCTGCAGATCCTTAAGAATCTCCTCGACCTTCAGCTTTTCGTTAACGGGCAGCACTTTCCCCACCTCCTCTGAAGAAGGTGACAAGTTCTTCCCAGCCCTTTCCTGTTGCAAGATCTTCCTCAGCTTTCTCTAAAGGTTGTGACGTCTTCTTGGCGTATGAAAGGACAAGATTCCCGGCACCCTTGCCAAGGAGACCAAATTCAACGGCCTTAGCGACGATAGCCCCGGCCTGAAAACTGTCCAGCCCCATCCGCAAAAGTACTGAACGCTCGATCGAAGGACTCGTGTTTCCTTCTGCTAGTTCTATCAGCGGCTCGACGATCTTGTCCGCAAGCTCCCAGAACCTACTGTCTAGATCCTCGTCTGAAAGGTTCTGCAGGTGCAGGCTTCGCTTTTCAAAATCATCAGTTCTCTGAATCGACATTAGCACTTACCTCCTTAACCAATTCCTTGACTTTAGCTACATCAGTCTTGAGCTCTTCGGATAAGTATTCGTAATCGCTCTCGATCAATGTAACCTCCCGTCTAATCAGTTGTTTTATATAGGATCTCCTTAAGTCTGTCATGTTCACTTCTTTGTAAGCAATCTGAGAGTAACTCTCAGGGATAGATATTGTCTTGCCCGGAGCATCCAGGGCTAAAGGGTCTCCCCTCACAATCTCTATCCCGTTTTCTCTAGCAAAGGTCAATTGTGCGCTGGGTAGCTTACCTGCACCTGTATATTCGGTTTCCTGGACTACTATTGTTTTGTCTTCGGGTAGTTCTCTGGCAAGAGCTATAGCTGCTGTCAGACTCGTGTTACCTGCCGGACCTCGCTGAAGGCCCTCAAGTCTCGCAAGCATTTCAGTAACATAAAATACTTCTCCTTGCGTAACGAGAAGGTACCTGTCCATGTATCTCAAGGCTCTTGCAGCATTCCTTGGAACATCTGATCTATCCGGGAGAACAGCAAATGGTATTCCAAATCCAGTGTGACCGGTGGTAAAGGATTTCCTGTTGAAGTCTCTATTGCTCGCCATGTGAAGACCAGAAAGATCGACGCTGACTCCAACGACTTGTGTTTCCTTTGCGCCTGCCTTTCTAAGACCTCTGGCCGTTCCCGTGAGATTGCCTCCCCCGGCGTGTGTAGCGAGGACGTAATCAGGATTCATTCCGATCATTCTATTTGACTGTTCCACAATCTCATATCCCAAAGACTCGATGCCCGCAATCGCATAAGGTGTATAGAGGGACGCATTGAAGAACCCAGTTTCCTCAAGAAGAAGGAGGAAGTAATAGAAGAGCTCCGGACCGACCGTAAGCTGGGCTACTTCTGCTCCGTAAGCTTCACAGGCGCGAGCCTTCTCGAGAATCTCAGGTTGACCTTTGCCTTTGCTGTCATAACACTCCTGAACAACGATGCACTTCAAAGCCCTTTTCATAGATTGAGAGGCAACGGCAGCTCCGTAGTTTCCACTAGTCGCGGCGATTACGCCTTTGTAACCGAGCTCCTTTGCCCTTGCAACACTCACTGATGCACGCCTGTCCTTGAAGCTTCCCGAAGGGTTAGTCGCCTCGTCTTTCAGGAAAATCCTAGCGCCCTTGCCCGGTTCACTGATTGTTCTTACGAGTCTCGTGATATTCTTGAGCTCAATCAGAGGGGTATCCCCAACTCCGGTTTCTGACTGAATTTTTCTGATCTCCTCAATAGGGTACGAAGTATCTCTCATGAGCGCTTCGTAGTCGAAGGCAATCCCTTCGAGTTCGTATTTGTCGTAATCAACTCCAACAGATGCCTTCATTATCTCTTTTCTTCTCGCCATTACTGATTCGTATGATCTATTCTGCATCTCTATCGCCACCAGTAAGCCATCGAGTTAGTTCAATTCCGGCCTCAGAGAGTTCGGGAATGTTGTCTCCGAAGTTGTGTTCATGCGTGGGCTCGACGCATTCAAGTTTTCCGTGAACTCTTCTCCCCGAGGCGGTTTCTACAGTGACCATTTCGCCGACTTCGGCCTTCTCTTCAATGAGAAAGCCCCTGATTCTCAGTTCAAGAGGGACGTTCTTCGTGTCCTCGGGAACGGAGGGAGCTCTCTCGCCAATATCGAGGAGGATCCGGTGTATCTGGACCCACTGCCCCTTGATTGCACTCATAGTTACATCTCCCTGATCTCGTCGATCAAGCACCTCGGTACAGGCAACTCACTCATTTCAATCAGTCCGGGAGTCGCCTCAATTACTGCGGGAATCATGTTTGTAGCAAGGGCTATAGTCCCCTTTCCGCCGGGAATCTCGGGTTTTACTGAAAGGTGAATCTCCGGGTCGCCGAAAATATCTATGTAGTCGCCAGTGTCGACCCCTTCGATTTCCGGAAGGATCTGCTGGGGATGAATAAGCTCTATCACTAGTCTGTCACCACAATAACCCCGGCCTATATGTCTGCAGCCGGCCACCATACCGGGCATTACGTGTGCAACATCAGTCTTCCTCTCTGTTCTTGATATGATTGGCTCACGAGTCTCTTCAACTCTATCAATGTTCCACCCTAAAGCATTTCCAATCATTGCGATTGACTGCTGGAAGCCTATGTGTCCTACTATCTCTCCCGACTCAATTCCCTTCTTGAATTCCTCAGGTGAAGTGCCTACTCCCTGGGTTTTCATCACAGTCTTTCCGAAGGGAGAAAGATCGTTGATCCTTCTTGCTTCTATCCTCTCGACCTTTAGACATGCACCTGTCATAGCGATTATCAATAGGTCAAGCACGAACCCTGGATTTATTCCCGTACCAAGAATAGATACTCCATAACGCCAGGCGATGTTCTCGAGGACTTCGGATTCCTCTGGATGCGAAGCGAATGGGAAGGCCATCTCTTCGGCTATCGTAAGAATATCCACGTGGTGTTTTGCAGCCATCTCTATTTTGGGAAGTACTTCTTCTACAAAGGAGTTCGTAGCTATTACAACTATGTCTGGTCTCGTTTCGGCAATTGCCTCGCCCACATCCGAATAGATCAACCTACCTGTCTTCTTGCCGTCGAGATATTCTCCAAGATCCTTTCCGATCTTTTCTGAATCCTTTTCAACGGCTCCAACCAGTCTTAGTTCTTCTTTCTTGGCAACATTACGGGCCACTCCGCTTCCCATTGCGCCAAGGCCCCAAACTAATACTCTGTACGCCATAAAGAAACCTCCTATCCGAATTTGTAATTATCCGATTCAATACTATCATCGGCGAGATGGGGAGGCTATTTGCGCATTATGCGACTATTCGCGATAAAAGACGACTATTCACGACTTCTGTGAGTATGTTTGAGTATGCGTAAGTATGGATCGAGAAGAGGAAGTCTGGCTAGTACTCTATGGCAACTCTTTTTATCTCCTCAAGGGAAGTGACTCCGTCGATCACCTTCTGCACCCCATCGTTGTAAAGCGTTCGCATTCCAGCCTTCACGGCAGCTTGAGCAAGCTCTCTCTCTGAAGCGTTCTGACCAATCATCTGACGAAGATTGTTGTCAACAACTAGGATTTCGCTAATACTGGTTCTACCCTTATAACCCATTCCCCGGCACTCGGGGCAGCCATTTCCAGGAATGTACTCGCTGAAGTCATTTCTATCGGGGTAAAAGGTTGAGGCCATCTTTCTTAGTTCTTCTCTCACTGGTATTTTGACCTTACAGTTGTTACAGAGCTTTCTTACCAATCGCTGCCCCATAACTCCGATCAATGAAGTGCCAAGTAGGAAGGGATCAACCCCCATGTTGACAAGTCGAGCAACCGCGCCTGCAGCACTGTTGGTATGGATTGTCGAGAAAACAAGATGTCCAGTTAGCGATGCCTCAATCGCCAGCTGCGCAGTCTCTCTGTCTCTGATCTCGCCGACCATTATTATGTCAGGGTCCTGACGCAGGAAAGATCGCAGGTATCTCGCAAAAGTCAATCCGATGTCCGTGTTCACCTGGCACTGAGAAATACCTTCAATAGTATATTCAACAGGGTCTTCCGCCGTAAGCACGTTGACCTTCTCCGAGGTTACTTGGTTTAGGACCGCTACCAGAGTAGTGGACTTTCCGCTTCCCGTAGGACCAGATACCAGTATGATACCGTACGGAGCGTTGATTATGCTTTCAAAACGCTCTCTGTTGTGGTCTGAAAGACCGAGATCTTCAAGCTTCTTCTTCGCATTTGATACCCTGAGGATTCTCATAACAACTTTCTCGCCGAAAATCGTTGGCATTGTCGAAACTCTCATGTCGAACTGCTCATTGCCTCTCCTAATATAGAACTTTCCATCCTGAGGCATTCTCTTCTCTGAAATATCCAGCTTACACATGACTTTGATTCTCGACACTACAGAATTATGAGCTTTGCGCGGATAGCTGAGGACCTTTCTCAGAACGCCGTCTACTCTCAGTCTGGCAACGGCCATTTTCTCGTAGGGCTCCAGATGGACGTCACTGGCATCGCTTCTTATGCCGTTGTCCAGAAGTGAGTTTATGAACTTCGCGACGGGAGTATCATCGGTTTCGTCCTGTCTGTCATCTTCAAGATCAATTTCCGTGTGCTGTTCTATGCTGAAAGTATTGTCTATTATCTCGCTGGAGGCAGACTCGTCATACGAAGATTTGTAGAGAGCATCGAACATTGGTGGAGGTACAAGGAGCGTACTAATCTTGTTTCCTGTGAGGAAGGAGAGCTCTCTGTCTATCTGAGGAACCCTAAGAACTTCAGTAGTTACCACCTTAAGGATCCCTTTTTCGCGATCAAACTCTATAGGGATTACACTAAGCCTGTCTGCAACAGGCTTAGGAATCATTCTTAGGACATCGGGAGTAACCATATTAGGCAAATCTTCGAGTACCTTAAGCCCGTATTGCTTTGAGAGTGAATCGTATATGTCGTCCCAGGAGATTACGCCCATACCAACAAGAACTTCACCGAGCGGCTTCCCGACTTTTTTCTGCAAAGTTACGGCCTGCTGGAGAGCATCTTCACTTAGGAGTCCCTGATCTATGAGAAGCTCTCCGAGTCTTTTATAGACTCTCAACGATCACTCCTCCTCGTTTATATCCAGTCCGAATCGGTAAATCGCGGGGATGTCGGAAGCATCACCCATGAGTTCGCCCTCGTCTAGTTCAAGACCCGCTGCAATCAAAGTTATGTCAAGTTCATCATCGTTCATATCCGGGTCGACAATGAGCCCAAGCTTCACGTCTGCGTCTTCGCTGCAGTTCTGTCTCACAATTGCAGCCGCAATATTCATCTCTCTCAAGGTTATGTTCTTCGCCGAAACATTTAGAATTATCCCCGTCGCGTTGTCGATGGGCTTTTCCAACAGTCGGCTTTCAAGAGCTCTTCGAGCTGCTTCTTCTGCACGCCTTTCGCCTGAGCCCACGCCAATTCCCAGCATCGCCGTTCCGGCATTTCTCAAAACCGACTCGACATCGGCAAAGTCAAGGTTGATATACCCGCGCTTTGTTATGAGCTCGGAGATACCCTTGATTCCGTGATGGAGAGTTTCATCGGCCTTTGCAAAGGCATCTACGATTGAAGTGTTCGGTGGCAGTTCCTGAAGAAGCTTGTTGTTCGAGATTCTGATGAGAGTATCCACTGAGTTCTTAAGCCTTCTCAAGCCTTCGTTGGCAGTCTTTAATCTCGTATTACCTTCGAAGAAGAAGGGGGTTGTGACCACTGCAACGGTCAGGATTCCCATTTCCCTTGCAATCGAAGCTACTATTGGCGCTGCGCCCGTTCCGGTGCCACCGCCCATTCCTGCAGTGATAAATAGCAGATCGGTGTCTTCAAGGAAGGTCCCGATTTCGTCAACCGATTCCTCTGCCGCTCTCTCACCAACATTTGGGTTACCGCCGGCTCCCAGGCCTCTAGTCAGTTCAGTTCCAAGCTGAATCTTAAGATCGGCCTTATTGCTTTCAAGAACCTGAATATCTGTATTTGCCGCGATGAAAGTGACGCCGTGGATTCCTTCGGATATCATTCTGTTTACGGCGTTACCGCCTGCTCCACCAACACCAATGACTTTTATGGATGGCAATCTGATTTCAGCATTCTTCTTTCCTGTGTCAATCTCAAAGCTCATCATCTTCACCTCCAAAGAAGAGGGATTTTATAAACGATCCAAAATCTTTCTTGGGTCTTTCAACCACGCTTTCTACGGCTTCTCCCTGGACTTCCTCGGGGGAAACAAGATTGCCCAAACAGGAGCTGAATACTGGGTCATTAGCAACATCATGACTGTTCTCAATTCTTTTGTTGAAACTAGTCTCATATGTACCAATTCTTACCGGCATCTTTAGAGACTCAACGCCTACATCCGTAAGACCTCTCAGCTTGGAGCCCCCGCCAGTGAAAACTACTCCTCCGGGAATCCTTTCTTCGGAGTATTCCGGATTGTTTATTATGAAGAGCTGGATCTCTTTTCTGATCTTGTTCAGAAGCTCTTTCACCCTCGCATAGATAACTGTGGAGAGTCTTCTTACCGAGACATTCTTTCTAGTTCTTTCATCAAGTCCAAAGTACTCCACAACGTCTTCAGCATCAGGCGGGAACATACTGCAATGGCCGTAATTGACAAGCAATCTCTCGGCTTCATCTACCGATGTACCGAGAACCCTCGCTACATCCAGCACTATGTGTCTTATTCCAAGAGGAATTCTCGAGATGTAAACGGGAAGATTCTCCCTGTAGATTACGGTTTCGGAGAAACTGTGTCCGAGGACAACGCTAACCACACCGTGCTGCTTCTCAGTATCCGTCAATACAGCTTCAGATGCAGAAATAAGCGCTGGAGAGATGAAGAAGTCACCTCTGCCGAAGAGTTCTTCGAAGAGCCTTCTGAAGATCTCGACCGACTTGCCTTCGCTTGAAACAAAAACCATCTCGACATTCAGTTTCTTCGCGTACATCTCAACGGGATTGAAGACGACTTTATCATCATCGAGAATATACTTACGGATATAGCTTCTGTGTATATTAGTGTTGCCCGTCTTCATCTTCTCCGCCTTGAGACGACTCATAATGCTCAAAATCGTTTGCTCTTTCACCATTACCTGTTTCTCTTCGGAGAGAATTTCTTCTATGTTCTCCGAGAATACTGAATAGTCCCCATCTGTGAAACTGATCTTGAAGTCTGCCTCAACGTCCTTCTTGCCCATCTGACCTGTTAGATCCTCAATCAGCTTCTGAATGGACTGCTTAAGAGCAACCGCATCTTTAACCTCGCCCTTGTCGAGCCCAACAGTCTTGACACTCCCATAAGCCTCAAGAGTCATCTGACCTGTCTGTTCTCTGCTTACCACCACACCCTTAAGGGTGTTCGTGCCAACATCGAGAGAAACTGTATAATCCTTCCCCCTGGCCATCAATGTCACCTCGCTCTCAACAGTTTACCATCACTCAAGAAAATATATTCGCTTCTGTCGGAGGCGTTTTCTAACTGAAGAAGAAGGTCCTTATTTGCTTCCAAGCTTTCCCAGTCAAGTACCTTCACTCTGATCCCTCTTCTGAGTAACAACACATTGTTTTCAAAATCAAAGTAAGATACCAGTGCCAGTACTCTTCTGTCAGCAAGAATGCCCTCTACCGCTCCGGCAAAAATCTCTATGTCTCTTTCGGTGGCTATATAAACTCCATTTTCTTGAAGAAAACTAACGCCGCCGATAATCGGATTACTCACAACCTCCGAAAGATCGGCATAATCAACTATAACAAAATCGTCGGAGACCCAGTAATATTTGTCTCTATAACTCACCAAAAACTTTCCCGGTTTCAAAAAGACTCTTCCGCCGGAAACGTCAATGCTTCCCGGTGGGTAAATTATATCAGTTTTCCAGGTTCTTCTAAAGGCCAAAGGAAATTCGACCAGAATCTCACCGAAATTAACGATCCTGGTCAACTGCTGTACCGGTGCCGTGAAGAATGACTCCAGTACGAAATTCGCAATAGAAACCATCCAAATGGCAAAGAGAATTACCACACAAATACCGGCTCTAAGTGAAAGGCTCATACGTCAAGATTGGAAATACTCAATGCATGCCGTTCAATGAACGATCTTCTTTCCTCCACCTCGCTACCCATTAGTATTGTGAAGACTCTATCCGCTTCCTGAGCATCTTCTATGTTTATCTGTACGAGNNCCTTTGAATCTCGAGTAATTGAGTTTTCTATCGGAATGCTCCTTAATGAACGTAGTCAATTCCTCATCACTATAGAAATAGTGTTTCTGCCTGTTCAGTTCTATCTTGTAGAGCGGTGCCTGAGCGACATAGACCTTGCCGTTGGTTATTAGTGGTGTCATATATCGATAGAAGAGAGTAAGAAGAAGCGTCGTGATATGTGCACCGTCGACATCGGCATCCGTCATTATTATAATCCTTCCATACCTTAGATTCTTAATCTCGAAGTCTTCGCCCATTCCTGTACCAAGAGCGACTATGATATTGCTTATAGTCTCGCTCTTCAACATTCTGTCGAGTCCGGCCTTTTCAACGTTCAGGATCTTTCCCCTAAGCGGAAGGATCGCCTGAGTCTCTCGCGAACGGGCCATCTTGGCAGAGCCTCCGGCCGAGTCCCCTTCAACTATGAAGATCTCTGTCTCCTCTAGATCTTCCGAGATGCAATCTGCCAGCTTGCCTGGCAGAGTAGTGTTTTCAAGAGCATTCTTTCTTCGAACCATCTCTCGTGCTTTCTTCGCCGCCAATCTCGCACGTGCAGCTTCGAGAGCCTTTGTAAGTATTGCTTTCAGATCCTTCTGATTGTAGTCGAAGTGCTCCTCCAGCTTTTCTTTAACGACTTTCATAACTGCTTCGAATACCTCATCGTTTCCAAGTTTTGCCTTAGTTTGCCCTTCGAACTGCGGCTCTTTCACAAAGACACTCAGTATTGCCGAAAGACCTTCTCTCAGATCTTCGCCCTGCAGATTCTGATCCTTGTCTTTCAGTATATTGTGCTTCCTGCCGAGATCGTTCATCGTCTTTGTGAGCACCGTCTTGAATCCAGTCAGGTGAGTGCCGCCCTCAATTGTCTTGATGTTGTTTACAAATGTGAGAACATCCTCATCATACGACGTGGTATATTGCATCGCGAGCTGTATCTTGACATCGTTATAGGACCCCTCCAGGTAGATGGGATCCTTGTGAACTGACTTCTTGTTCTTGGTGATTGCCTTCACAAATTCAACGATTCCGCCTTCGAAGTGATAGCTTCTCTTTTCGCCGATTCTTCTATCTTCGAAGGAGATCCTTATTCCCCCGTTCAGATAGGCCAATTCCTTGAATCGTGCCTCAAGTATGTCAAAGTCGAAGTCAGTGACTGCGAAAACCATAGGATCGGGTTTGAAGCTGGTTACTGTACCATTTTCCTTTGCTTCGCCAACCATCTCAACGGGCGACAAAGCCTTTCCTCTTTCGTACTTCTGTCTGTATACCTTTCCGTCAACCATTACTTCTACGATCATCCATTCAGACAGAGCATTAACAACAGAAGCCCCCACTCCGTGCAGTCCCCCACTGATTTTGTATGAGTCCTTTGAAAACTTACCTCCGGCGTGGAGAGTTGTCATGACAACTTCCAGTGCACTTGTCCCGGTATCTGGATGGATATCTATTGGAATTCCTCTTCCGTTATCTCTCACTACCACGGAGCCGTCTTCCATGATAACGATGTCTATTCTATCGCAGTATCCTCCCATTGCCTCGTCAATACTGTTGTCGACTATCTCGTAAATGAGGTGATGAAGACCCGACTTTCCGGTTGACCCAATATACATGCCCGGTCTCTTCCTAACCGGATCTAATCCTTTAAGTATCTTTATGTTCTGAGCATTGTATAAATCAGACATTTAACACCTCCATGTCTATCGCCTAATTCTAAATTTAATTCTTCTGATTGCTTCTACTCCTAATGCAGAGTTCAGCTTAGTAAGAAGAGCCTTTTCCCTTAGTCTCATTTCATTGAGCCACATTCCATCATCAACACTTACAATGAGAGTCCCGTCAGTAAAATCCGTAATTGACGAGTGATTTGCTATTGGCTGACCAACGATCTCTTCCCAGTCTTTATTCAACTCGAAGACTTTTATCTTTCTGAACAGCCCCGAGCTTTTCACCAGTTCATCAAATATCTGCCCTATAGTTCGATGGCTCCACTTCATCTAATCCGCTCCAATTGCTGTCTTCTGTCATTATGTATCCCTCAAAATTGTCGAGCAGCAGTCTCGTCATTCCATCCGTAAAGTCCTCAATAAGCACTTTCTCTTCCAGTCTCCTTACTGGAACGATCCCTACGCTCGTATGACTCATGAATATCTCATCGGCACAGAACAACTCCCACGACGGGATAGGTCTCTTTTCAACTGTGATCTCCAGAGATTCACATAGACCGATTACGTTATCACGCGTTATTCCTGGAAGGACTCCCGAGCGGATATCCGGAGTAGCTACCGAACCATCGATGACCAGGAAGACATTCGAGAACGATCCTTCACAGACGTTTCCCTTTTCATTCAGTATAATCATGTCGTAATTGTCTCCGAGCAACTTTCTCGTTCTGATATTCCAGCTAGAGCCCGGCATTTTCAGCTGAGGATTCAGGATATCGCCCGAGGGCTTTGTAAACGGCGAAATGCACACCTTCACTCCGAGTTCATAGATATCCTTCGACACAGAGGGAAGCTTGCTGAAGATGACCGCTGCCCTGCTTTCCTTTCCGTAACTGAGTAGCGATATTCTGATTCTGAAATCCTCTGTCTGTACTGCCTTGTTTTTTTCAAGCCCTTCCATGATTATAGAGTTAAGCTCTTTGCAGCTGAAAGGGACTTCCAGGCCCAACAGTTTTGCCGACTGCTTGAGCCTCTCAAAGTGCTTTCTGAATGCAAAAGGCAATCCGTTGTACGTTCGAACTACTTCGTAGACCGATTCACTGTTCATTACTCCCGGAACAAGAATACTGACCAGGGAAGAATCTTCATCGCACCACCGATCGGCAATATAGTTCAGCATCGGAACCCTCCTTGTGACTCTCGAAATTCGTTACCGTCGCATTCACAAAGCCGCTTTGTCTTCCGTTGACGACGTGAGGCACATAGTATTCATCGAAACCACGACTCGTAGAAGAGTCGGTTTTCTCTATCAGGACTTTGCTTGTCTGGCCGATATGCGTCTCGAGATACCTCTCTCTCGACTTCGCTCCAGCCTCAATTAGCTGCTGCGCTCTTACCTTCTTCACTCCGGATTCTATCTGATCCTTCATCTCTGCAGCCTCTGTTCCCGGTCTCTTTGAGAACCTAAACACATGAACCTTCAGGAAATTCACTTCTTCAATTATTCGAAGCGTCTGCATATGATCCTCGTCAAGTTCTCCAGGAAATCCCGCTATTAAATCCGTTGTGAACGCGAATCTAGGGTCTACCATTCTGGTGCTCTCAACAGCTCTAAGGTACTCGCTTATTGTGTACTTCCTTTTCATGTATTTCAGGACGTTATCAGAACCACTCTGCAACGACAGGTGCATATGTCTTGCAATTCGCGATGAACCGGCCAGTAGATCGAGGAAGCTCTTATCAACGGTATCGGGGTCGAGTGAACCGAGTCTTATTCTCCAATTCCCGTCTAAACCGTCAAGCTCGTTAAGAAGCTCCGTCAAAGACGAATCTAAGTCGACCCCGTAGTATCCGATGTTGATCCCGGTCAGGACGATTTCTTTGTAGCCTCTTCGGACCAATCCTTCGAATTCCTTCCTAACCATATCTATTGGTTTGCTGATTACGTTGCTTCCTCTTGCCAGCCTGATTCTGCAATACGAGCAGTTATTCAGACAGCCGTCTTCTATGCTGAGAAAAGCCCTCGTTCTTCCTTCAATACTCGAAGTAACGGTGAAAAAACCTTCTTGAGGAACTCCGTCGGGTCTATCTAGCTGCCTCGCAACGTACTTGTGAATGGCCCTCTTCTCTTTAACTCCTACAACTTCATCTGCACCAAGTACCATCAGCTCCTCGGGTGAAAGCTCGGAGTAACAGCCTACGATTATGATTTTAGAGTCCGGATTGAGTGCCTTCAGCCTCCTGAAAAGCTGTCTGAGCTTTCTCTCTGCTTCGGAGGTCACAGTGCACGAGTTCAATATGAAGAGATCTGCTTGTTCCTGAGAAAAACTGACTTCAAAGTCCTTTAGTCTTTCGGCCATTGCCTGTGACTCATACTGGTTCATCTTACAGCCGAAAGTGTAGATTGAAACTGTTTTTTTCATCTATCTATCTTGCCTTGCGTTGCTGCGTGAATCAAATGAATCCTGTTTACTATGCCCATCAACTTACCGTATTCATCTACAACCGGCATCACTTTGAGACCGTTCTTGATCAGAAGATCTGCCGCATATATCACTGTGTCATCTGGTTTTATAACTACAGGCGGTTTGACCATATGTTGCGAAACGTGATCGTCCTTTATCTTGCCGAGTCGAATGACGAACTGATGGGTGTCGGGAATGAAAGATGCAGACTGAAGAAGACTGAAGTAACTGGGCAGTGCGCTCTTGATAACATCACTTTCACTCAAGAATCCTACAACCTTGAATTCCTCATCAACAACCGGCAGCCCCGACCTATTCTGCCTCAGGCATAAGACAATGAAATCCTCTATGGTTTCATCTTCGAACATCGCCGAAACGTCTCTTATCATCGCTTCTCTAACCTTCATCTAGATCACTCCAGCTCTCGTATATCGAATGAGTCCATGTGTTCATCAATATCCTCAAGAGAGATACGTTCCTTGCTTATATACTCTGCTTCCGCAACGGCTGCAGCCATTCCTCTTTTTGCAGCCAGGAAGTAATCATTTTCGTTTTCTATCATGGAGTTGACAACTCCACCCATGAAGGCGTCTCCAGTCCCCAAAAGATGAGATCTATCAATATGGCTCTTAGTGTTGAACAGCCACACACCGTCATTTGTTGCAATCACGTCTCCTTCAACTGCATAAGAGAGAATCGCAAGCCTGGCTCCGCGTTCTAGCATCCTTTTTGCAGCTTTCACATAATCCTTCAGATCTACCATCGTTTCTCCGAAAAGCAGTTTCCTGCTTCTCAAATCCGGGCGAGCCACAGTCACAACTCCTGCTTCTACGGCCATTTCGAAGGCGGGACCGATACCCTCCACGAACGATACTTTTCCCGAGTTACTTACCTTCTTGCATAAGGACCTGCAGATCTCGTTGTCCACACCTCTCGGGATGCTCCCAGAGATCACAACATGTCTGACCCTGGAGAGTGCCACATCAAATCTACGAACAAACATTCTCAAGTCATCGGGCTTAATGAGAGGACCCGAAGAATTGATCTCGGTTATCGTCTCGCCTACGGGGTCAACAATAGCGATATTCTCTCTTGTCTCTTCCTCAACGTGAATAAATGCGGTAGTGATGAGGTCGCTCATCAGACGCATTCTCTCTTCGACAACCTTTCCGATATACCCGCCAAGAAAACCCATGGCGATATTTCTAACTCCAAGGCCGGAGAGAATCACGGAAACGTTTATGCCCTTACCTCCTGGATCCATAACCGAATAACTGGGATTCTTCACCCTGTGAAACTCATTGATCTTGAAATTCTCAACAACTATTTCCCTGTCGAGAGCAGGGTTAAGCGTAACGGTAAGGACGTTCATGGTTCACCTCCAACGGCGAGTACTTATCGGTTGTTCAGAACGAAAATCTCGGGACTTCCTACATATGAAATTTTACCATTTTTCAGGACAATCAACAAATCAGAAATGTCTAGAAGCCTCAGAACAAACCTGGAAGAGATAATCAGAGTCGTGTTGTTTCTGGTATCTATAAGGACGTTCTTCACCTCTGTGCAGGCATCGTCATCAAGGTGATCAAGAATGTTGTCTAGAATGATCACCTCGGGGTGACGTATGAGTGTAGAAAAGACCAGCAGCGAGAGCCTTTTGAAAAGTGGTATCGTCTTGAGAGAGGTCTCTGCTTTGACGGCCAGAAGATCAAGAAGATCCAACTCGTTGAAAAGATCGAGTTCGCTCTCTTCAAAATCCTCGAATTCGAATCGCTTTCCTTTCAGGAATCTGAAGAATTCAATCAAAGTGAAGTTTGACATAGCTTCGAGGAATGTCGTATCCACGTAAGCTACTCTATTCCTTACGCTCTTTCTGTCAAGTTGGTCGATATCCGATCCAAAGAGCTTTATTGATCCCGTATATTGGACATCATCGAAGAGCTCTTCGTTGAGATGAATGAAGCTTCTCAGAATTGCCGACTTACCCGATCCCCTTGCTCCCTGTAGAAGAGCGATATTTCCCTTCGGAACTTCTAGCGAAACATTGTCGAGCATCTTCTTGCCGTCGACGATAAGAGAGAAGCCTTCCAAAGAAAGAGCAGTCTCAATCACGAGACTGCTCCTCTTTAGCGTTCCTATCGTTCAATCGACTAAGAATCTCCCTGTTGGCGAGCAAGTCGCCACTCTTAGCCTTCTTTAATAGTTCGATCTGAGAAAGAATTCTGGGACTTGTTTCAACCGGTCTTGCTTTCTTTTTTTCGGCCAAGTTTTCACGTCCCTTCATACGTGTTTTCCATTATATACACTAGACTTTTCTCTCAAGTGATACATAAATTAAGACACTGTTATTAAATGGCTAAATTAGTCGCGCTTAGACGTATTAAGCATTCCCAACAGCGCCTTGAGCTGTTTACTCCTTGAAGGGTGCCTTAGCTTTCTGAGAGCCTTTACTTCGATCTGTCGAATTCTCTCTCTGGTGACGTTGAAGAACTGACCTACCTCCTCAAGCGTTTTTGTCTTTCCATCCAGAAGACCATATCTCATCTTCAGTACCATCGCCTCTCTAGGTGAAAGCGTGTCGAGAATCTGATCTATCTGTTCCCTGAGAAGCATCTTCATTGCCGCTTCCTCCGGCTGCTCCATGGAGTCGTCGTGAATGAAGTCGCCCATTGTCGATTCTTCGTCACCACTAATTGGTGACTCAAGCGAAACCGTCTCCTTCGATGCAGCCAAGATCTCTTCGATCTTCTCCGGCGTTTTCCCGGTGAGTTTCCCCAGTTCCTCGATAGTTGGATACTCCCCGTAGTCCTGCAGGTGTTCTCGAATGACCTTGTTCAGTTTGTTGATTGTCTCAACCATATGGACTGGAACTCTAATAGTCCTTGCCTGATCGGCGATGGCCCTGGTAATCGCCTGCCTTATCCACCAGGTTGCATATGTGCTGAACTTGTATCCCTTCTTCCAGTCGAATTTCTCTACGGCTTTTATGAGCCCTATGTTTCCCTCCTGAATTAGATCCAGGAAAGTAAGGCCCCGCCCTATGTATCTCTTAGCAATAGAGACAACAAGTCTCAAGTTTGCGGTTATTAGTTCTTCCTTTGCCTTCGGCTCACCCTTTTGAGCACGGCGAGCAAGTTCTCGTTCCCTGCTTGGCGTAAGAAGCGATATCTTGCCTATCTCCTTCAAGTACATTTTTATCGGGTCTTTGAGCGAGATGTTGTCGTACATTTCAGGTGTCGTTTCCAGGATAGATACTAACTCATCACTGCCTTCACTCTCTATATCACCGTCTTCCTCTACTGGTTCCTTTTCAACGATATTGATTTTGTTCTTCTCGAATTCCTCATATATCGATTCAACAAGAGTTGAGTCAAATCCCTCGTAATCAGGAGGAAAAGCGCTATCTATATCTTCGTAAGTTATAAATCCCTTCTTCTTTCCTTGCCTTAGAAGCTTCGCTATTCGCTTGTCTATCTCTTCCTTTGTAATAGGAGCATTGTTTTCGCCATTTTCTTCCGAATCTTCATCTTCAACTGCAATCTTTGCAGCAAGCGATTTGATATTCTCTTCAATCACCTTTGCACTCGTCTTCTTACTCTTTTTCTGCTTTTCCAAATTGATCGCCACCCTTCATCTTTCTATCGAGCAATCTACTAAGCTCGATCCTCCTGACCAACAAAGCTCTTCTCGCCCCCTCGTCCTTTACATTCGGCATCTTCCTGTCGATCTCGGCCATCTCTTCTTCCACTAGTTTCCTGTTTGCATACTCACCTGTCTTTTCGAGTATTCTCTGAGCCGTTTCAAAATCAATGCAACTGGATGCCAAATCGATCAACTCTCTCCCTACAATCTCGTCAACCAGGTCCAGCAACTCCTCAAGCTCCAGACCTCTTTTCATTCCTTTCAGAATCTCCTTCAAATCTCCGCTCTCTGCAATCAGCTCCAGCTGCTTCACAACCTTTGACCTGAGTGAAGGGTGTTGCAGGTAGATTCTTACATGATCTTTCAGTTTAAGAACCAGTCCTCTTCCGATTTCACTTCTTGACTGTCCGCCAAGACCTCCCTTAAGGGCCAACTCGAGTTCGCGCTCAGAGTATCCTGTCTTCTGAGAAAGCGCAGCGATAGTTGATTGAACGGTCGCCAGACTGCCAGAGTTTCTGAAATTGATCACATATGGTTTCAGATACTCAATGAGATGTTTTCGCCCCTGAGGGACCGACAAATCTAGTTTCCTCGCAAAAAACTCCACTCTAAAAGCAGGTCCAGGTATAGCTGCCGCAAGAACTTCTTGAATCGCCTTTGCACCTTCAGAGACAAATAGGTCTGCCGGGTCTTTGTGATTTCGTGAGACAACTACAGCCGTCGAAAAATCGATCTTCTCAGCAATATCTATCGATCTTAGTGTTGCTGCCTGGCCGGCATCATCCGAGTCAAGAAAGAACAGCAAATTCCGCGTGTAATTGCCCAGAATCCGTAGATGTCGCTCCGTTAAAGCCGTTCCTAGCAAACCGACGGCATTGGTAATGCCTGCCTCAAAGAGCGAGATGACGTCAAAATACCCTTCTGCTATCACTGCGTAATTCAGCTGCTTGATTGCTCCTTTTGAGCGTGAAAGGTTGAACAAAAGTCTGTTCTTCTGGAAGTATTTCGATTCAGGAGAATTCGTGTATTTCGGTCCTTGTTCGGAAACCATGATTCTTCCCCCGAATCCAACTACTCTGCCCGATTCGTTGTCAATAGGAATCAGTAGTCTGCCCGAAAACCTATCCCTCAAAGAAGACCCTCTTCCAATCAATATGCCAAACTGAACAAGGGTCTTTTCATCGACCCTACATTTTGACGGCAACGATTGCTGAAAAGTTCTTTCATCTGGGGAGTAACCCAGCTTAAACTCGTCTATTGTGGCGAGCGAAATCTTGCGTCTATCAACAAGATACTCCATTACGGCTGAGTTGCCTTCTTTCAACTCACGACTGTAAACATCTGCTAGACGAGACATTATGGATGTGTATTTGTCGTATTCCGATTCCGTCGAATCGATTTCGACGACAATCCCTGCATGATCTGCAAGCCGCTTCACGGCTTCCGAGAAGGATAGACTCTCAATCTTCTGGTAGAAAGATATTACATCACCCTTCTCTCCACAGCCGAAGCAATGAAAGAAGCCCCTTTGAGGGTGAACATAGAACGAAGGATCGTTGTCACTGTGAAATGGGCATAATCCCCTGTAAGAGCTTCCGGCCTTCTGCAGGTTCACATAGCGACCGATGAATTCGACGATGTTTATGGACTTTTTTATCTCGTCGAGTTCCTCTTTGGTGAACACTGAACCACCACCGGCAAAAAAAGGCCCATACGTTCTATGTACGGGCCGTATTCTTTAAAATGTGTTAACGCTTAGAGAACTGAGGTGCTCTTCTTGCTTTCTTGAGACCGTATTTCTTTCTTTCGACTTCCCTCGAGTCTCTCGTTAAGAGACCGTTCTGCCTGAGAAGCTTCTTGAGATCAGGGTTGAATTTGACAAGTGCTCTGGCAATTCCAAGACTTATCGCTCCAGCCTGACCTCCAAGTCCTCCGCCATTGACTCTTATGAGCATATCAAATCTACCAATCGTGTTCGTCACCACGGAAGGTTTCAAAGCGCTTCTTACCCATGCGTCATTTGCAAGGTATTCCTTGAGGTCTTTGAATTCCTTTCCGTTTATCAGAAGTTTACCGGTACCAGGTCGCAGATGAACTCTGGCGACAGAGGTCTTTCTTCTACCTGTTCCGTAATAATTCACAAAGTCAGCCATGCCTCAACCTCCTCATTTAACCAGTTCAATCAATTCGGGTTTCTGCGCAGCGTGGTCATGCTCCGGGCCAGCATATACTTTCAGCTTCTTTAGCATTTTCTCGCCCAAAGCCTTCTTTGGGAGCATTCTCTTGACTGCGAGCCTAACGACTCTTTCCGGGAACTTGTCCATCATCTGTCTTGCCGTTCGTTCCTTTATGCCTCCCGGATAGCCCGAGTATCTGTAATATATCTTCTGGTCGAGTTTCTTGCCGGTAAGCTTGACTTTGTCGGCATTTACTACAATGACAAAATCGCCGGTGTCGAGATGAGGAGTGTAGTAAGGCTTGTTCTTTCCCATAAGAACCATAGCGATCTGCCCAGCAAGTCTACCGAGTGGAACGTCAGTTGCGTCGACGACGTACCATTTCTTCTCTATTTTGTTGCCATTGTGATCAACGAGGTAACCGAGAGTCTTCTCGATTTCTCCCTTTCTTTTCGTCTGCACCTTGGAATGGGTAACTGCCCATCTGCACAAAGGTGTCTTCTGAGTTTTCATAGATGCAATCCTCCTTAACAGAACAGCTTACTCGCTGTAGACACTGACGTACTTGCGGTTGTTTTTTTCTTCGAAGTGAACCTTGCCGTCTATAAGTGCGAAGAGGGTGTGGTCTCTGCCCAGTCCAACGTTGTTTCCCGGGTGTATCTTCGTTCCCCTCTGCCTTACGATTATCGAGCCTGCCCTAACGGCTGAAGATTCACCTCTCTTAATCCCCAGATAGTTGGGATTACTGTCTCTTCCGTTCGACCTACCGGTGCCTTTCCGGGCCATTTCATTTCACCCCCGTATCGATCTTCTCAATAGAGACTTCTGTGAACCACTGCCTGTGACCGTTTACTCTGTCGAAGTTCTTTCGGGGACTAAACTTTACGACCAGCACCTTCTTGTCTCTACCGTGAGAAACAACCTTGCCTACAACTTTTGCGCCGTCCACATAAGGCTTGCCTACAATCGGTTCCTGTCCGTTGTGGACGAGAATTACTCTGTCGAAGACAATTTCGTCTCCGCTTTCCTTCCCGTTCTGCCTTTCGGTGAAGAGAGTCATGCCTTCCTCGACTTTGTACTGTCTTCCCGAGGCTTCAATGATGGCGTACACTAAGAGCCACCTCCTCATGCAATAAAAATGTGCTGAAACGAGGTACCTTTCGGATTTAAGACCTGCTTCACGCACGAAAAAACCGCTCGCGATCAAAATTCTATCATATGTAGTGGGGTGAGGAGAGTGTCTGAGTAACATTATCATTACGAACGAGAAAGAGTTTCAAACTGGTTGAGATCCTTCTGTGGTGCAAGTTTACCATATTGACAGCGCTACAGCCCGTGATATAATCGATTCAGAACGGAGGCGTATCCTAATTGGCTAAGGAGCCGGTCTCGAAAATCGGTGGNNTCGAGTCCCACCGCCTCCGCCAGAGGGCGGTCGTGCCCTTATTTTTTGGAGGTGGTAATGTGATCCTCGACAGGATCGAACAGCTTCTGAAGAGCAAGAAGGGTAACCTGAATTACTCTATTCCTAAAGAGTGGCTGCCTGAAGGATATTCAGGGACTGTCAAGCTAAGAGACCGATACATATTCGTTGATCCGTATGAATATGGCTCAAGTATAGTTGAGAGAATTACTGCGTTGGCTGAAAAGGATACAGACTACTCGAGACCTCTCGGAAGAATCAGAAATGAGAGCGGCAACTCCTGGATCAATTCGGCAATCATATACGGCTCATTTGTCAGAACTACAACCGCTTACTCGCACCACGACCCTGAGTTCTTCTCTGATCTGGATTCACAGGAGTATTCCGAATCTGGAACGTTTCTCAAGATGATCTTCATGCTGCCTTTTCTCTCGAAGATGGGCTTCGATACTCTTTACTTTCTGCCGGTTACGAGCTACAGTGATAAATTCAAGAAGGGTGAGCTAGGTTCGCCCTATTCGGTGAAGGACTTCTTTTCAATAGACAAGCGGTATCACGATGTGTTGCTGGAGGATATGGATGTTGAAGAAGAGTTCACGGCGTTTGTTGAAGCGGCTCACGTCATGGGAATGAGGGTTGTCCTAGATTTCATACCCAGGACCTCGGCCCGTGATTCTGCACTCATTCTCAAACACCCGGAGTGGTTTTATTGGATAGACGCATCTAGACTCGACGAGTACAGGCCGCCGAAGATCGAACCGCTTGGATTCGATCAGGCAAAGGTTGAGACTTTGCCCATCATATATTCCAATGAAAACGTAAAGAAGCATCTATCGCTTTTCAGCCACTCGCCAGCGAAGCTCTACCCCGAGAAATGGAGAGACTTCGTAGCTAGCCACGACGGCACTGAAAGCTTTCTCGATGAACTAGTCTCTGAGTTCGGCCTCGTAACCCCGCCGGGCTTTTCCGACTGGATAAATGACAACCAGCCCACTTGGGACGATATAACTTTTCTAAGACTATACAAGGATCATCCAACTGAATCCCGCAAGTTTGTTAGTGAGGATCAACCGCCTTATGTCCTATTCGATGTTGTCAAGTCGTCTTTCTTTCCCGGAAGCGAGCCGATGGCCGATCTATGGGAGAGTATAGAAAACATCATGCCCTTCTATAACGAAAGATTCGGTGTAGATGGAGCTCGACTAGATATGGGGCACGCACTTCCTAGGGAGCTTGAGCTCAGGATTATTCGCAAGGCAAAGGAGAGAGACCCATCCTTTGCAATCATTGCCGAAGAGCTTGTTATGGGTAACGATGAAAAGGCCAGGCAGTCAGGCTACGACTGTATTCTGGGAAACACATGGTGGATGGAACCGAGAATAGATGAAGGAAAGTTCAAAGAGCTTGTGTATAAAGTGCTGCCAAGTCTCAGGCTGCCCACTTTGGCAGGAATAGAGACTCCNNGCCTGACACGCCGAGGGCAGCTTCCAGGCCTAATGGAAGGAAATTCTCCAGGTTCGCCACAATTCTCAACTACTTCCTGCCTAATGGAATCACCTACATAAATTCGGGACAGGAGGTTTTCGAGATTCAGCCGATGAATCTGGGCCTGGATAACGACGAAGAAGGCCGTTACGTTCTTCCACCCAACGATCCCTTTTACGGAAAGCTCGCGTTCTTCGATCCTTATGTGCTCCACTGGAATGCCGAAGAAGATATGATAGACCTCATTTCTCTCCTTTCTTCATTGAGAAAAAGNNATTTGTTGAGCGCTGGCAATCTCAAACTAATGTGGGAAAATGACTTGAAGTCGGCCGGATTGTTCTATTGGAACGGCACCAAAGGGCTGCTTACGGTAGCAAACGGAGATTTTTCTAGCATGAAGGATTTCCACATAGATCTTGGCTATCATACATGGAAGAGTGAACACAAGGTCTCCTGGAGACTCAAAGGGTTCGACGCTCACTCTGAATGGAATGTTGGTGGAGATTTCCATTTGTCATTGGGTCCGGGCGAAGTAGCGGTAGCAGAGATCAAATGAATAAAGGGCCCCTTAGGGGCCCTTTTTGTCTATAGGTTACTTCTTCGGTTCTACATAAAACCTTACTGCCGTTCTCACTTCACCATCGATTTCAACGTCAGAAAACATTGGAACACATACGAGATCCATCCCGCTAGGAGCTACATACCCTCTTGCAATTGCAATCGCTTTTATTGCCTGATTCACCGCTCCTGCTCCAATTGCCTGAATCTCCGCAAAGCCCTTCTCTCTGAGTACTCCGGCAAGTGCACCAGCGACTGCATTTGGTTTTGAGTGGGTTGCTACCTTAAGGACTTCCATGACTGCTACCTCCTTTGAGACCTGTCATGCTACTGGGAGAGATTTAGGATGGTGCGCCCGGCAGGATTTGAACCCGCAACCATCGGAGCCGAAATCCGATGCTCTATCCGTTGAGCCACGGGCGCATGAGATAAAGAAGGAGTGGGGTGGCTGGCGGGGTTCGAACCCGCGACCGCCTGATCCACAGTCAGGCGCTCTTCCAACTGAGCTACAACCACCACGAACATTGCATGGCGCGCCCGGCAGGACTCGAACCTGCAACCCCCGGATTAGAAGTCCAGTGCTCTATCCATTGAGCCACGGGCGCTGGAGCGGCCGACGGGAGTCGAACCCGCAACATTCGCCTTGGAAGGGCGATACTCTACCAATTGAGCTACAGCCGCACTAATGACCATTGGTCGGGAAGACAGGATTTGAACCTGCGACCTCCTGTGCCCAAGACAGGCGCGCTTCCAACTGCGCTACTCCCCGTTCACGAATCTAAATATATCAGATTTTAAGGATGCCGTCAATAGTACAGAGTCGAGGTAGCGCGAACGGAGGATCGCATCAAAATAATTCACTCCCAGTAACTTGTCAAAGATCTAGGCTAACATTTAGACTGCAGTGGTATTATGTGGTTCAACACAGCACAACTTCAAGAGCCATATACAGGAAATGTAGTAGAATATTTGATGAGGTGGTTATTCGTGGCTGCAATTGTTACATCGAATCTGGTGAAAGAGTATGGTTCGTTCAGAGCGCTTGATGACGTGGCGCTTTCGATAGATCAAGGCGACCTTTTCTGTCTTCTTGGACCAAATGGGGCTGGGAAGTCGACTCTCATTAGAATTCTAACAGGATTGATCAAACCCACTTCCGGCGATGTAAACGTCTCGGGAATGGATCTCAAGACCGAAGCCAAACAGGTAAGAGAGAAGGTCGGTCTCATTTCTGAGAGAGTGATTCTTTACGACCGTCTCTCTCCATTTGAGAATCTGCTCTTCTTTGCTTCAATGCTGAGAATGGATAGAAAGTCGGCCGTTGAGCGAATCCATCTTCTTCTCGAGAAGGTGGGAATGTCTGACTGGAAAGACAAGCCCGTAAGAATCTTTTCGACGGGGATGAAGCAAAGAGTGAACTTCGTGAGGGCACTGCTTCACGAGCCGTCGATACTCTTCATGGACGAGCCCACTCTCGGTTTAGATCCACAGTCAACAAGAACAATCAGGAATATGGTGAAAGAGCTTAACGAATCAGGGGTAACTATCGTGCTTACAACACACATTATGAGTGAAGCAGAGCACATCGCGAAGTCAGTAGGCATCATGCATAAAGGCAAACTTGTCTCTAGCGGAAGAATTGAAGACATCCGATCCTCTCTCAACAAGGATCAAGTTATCGTTACTATAAATGGCACGCCTTCGATTTCGCTGAAAGGAATTGATGGCTATCTTAGTGAAAGTAGATTGAATGGAGTTGTGAAGATCAACTTCCAGCAGGGATGCACTATTGAGGATATTCTTCCCAGGATCCTGCAAATGAAGCTTGAAGTTATAGATATCGAACATAAAAGACCCTCTTTGGAAGACGTCTTTGTAGAGCTTACCGGTGAGAATTCATAGATTTATAAGACTCCAGGGATCAATTGGTGTACCTCCCATGAGCCTGGACTTCTCTGCGGCCCAGCACATTAAATGGCTCTGAAGTGAGTCTTCGAATGTAGTGGATAAGGACCCTGCTTCCCCTTCAAGGTATCTCACAAAACTCTTTACTATTTCACTATCGCCGCCTCCGTGCCTCGAGCCATCGTGGGTAGCAAGATAAGTCTTGTGGTCGCCTGAAAAGAGCTTGACTTCTATACTGTCTCTTTCAAAATCGCCGGTTATCTCGCCATGGCTACCACTGACAAGGATCTTCCTTGTCTTCGCGCTTGTGAATGCATTCATCGAGAAGAAAGCATCGACCCCGTCATCAAACGAGATAAGCACATTCTGGTAATCTGCGACACTGTTATCGCTTCTGAAAACGCATCTTCCGTAACTGCTCGTACGCAGAATCTCTCTGCGACTCTCAAAAGACATGTCGTTTCCGATAGTGTTCACAGGCCAGTCGACATTGTCTGATAAGTATTGCGTAACAGCGGAATATGGACAGGTTTCGTTCAGAGGGCAGTCCAAACATCGTTCAGCTGAGTTCTCGGGTGCGTTCTCCTTTCTGAAATACTTGAGTCCGCCTTTAGATATTACCGAGAGAGCCTTCGAAGAAAGGAGCCAGGTGAGAATATCCATATCGTGACAACTCTTCGAGAGAATAGAGGGACCGGTACGCGTCGAGTCTCTCCAGTTACCCCTTACGTAGGAGTGAGCGAAGTGATAGGAAGCGACCTGCTCGGTGTACTCAACTGCCTGTATCATTCCAACTGAATCAGAATCAAGGAGAGACTTCAGCCGCTTGAAAAAGCTGGAATACCTCAACACATGAGCAACGAATAGCCTGGAGGTATCTGCACCCAAGTCTGCTAAAGATTCTATACCTTCGAGCCCGACAGAGATAGGTTTCTCTAAAAGAACGAAGTAACCTCTTGCAAGCGCTTGTATGGCGGGTTCCACATGTTCTGTTTCCGGAGAAGCAATTATCACACCGTCAGCGAATTTAGGTCTCGAAAGAAGAACCTGCCAATCTGCGACAGAATCCTTGGTGCCTATACTATGCCTCTTTGCAAATCTCTCTCTTCTTAATTGATCGGGTTCGGCCACAGCGACGACCCGAGATCCATCTATAGACCTTAGCGCCTCTCCATATGCAAAGTATCCCCTGTTACCGGCACCTATCATGATCAAATCCACCACAGAAATCTACCACCTTCCCACTTGTAAATTGATTCTAACACTGACTTTCAAAAGCGGGATAGCCTAAGTTGTTCGAGTGTGATATAAAGGGAAAGATAAAAATTGAAAGGAGTGAAGAGTTTGACAGACATAAAGAGAAATGACACTGAGATAGTTCGAGTCTCGAAGAGAGAGTTTAAAGGCCACGAATTCCTGGATCTCAGGATCTACTATCAGGATGATGAAGGCGACTACAAGCCGACGAAAAAGGGAATCACAATTAATCCCAAACTGGTTGATGAACTGATCGACGCTCTAAATAAGGAGAAAGATGCACCGCCCGTAAAAGAGTAGCTTCTTGCTAAATAGGGACTAGATTTGGGCTTTGAAGAGACGTCCTTAGTTGACCGTCCAAGAGAGAAAAAAATCTGTTCTTCGTTCCAGAGCGAGGATCTGTTCCTCGTTCTTGGTCAAGATCATATTGTGAGAGGATGCAGATCCTTACCGGAAGCGCGCCAGGATGATCCAAAGCACGAAAAGGTTGTCATCCCGTTGTGCTCCTAGCAAGAGCGGTTCTTGGTTGTTGGTTGTTGGTAAGAGCATACAAGAAAGGAAGCGCCAAATTCGTTTCGCTCTGAAATTTTCCCCTCATGTCATCCCATAGAACCTGCCCTGAAAAGCTTGCCCCAATATGTACCTGTTTGGGGTCTCCTGTTCAGGGCAAACTGGATTTCGTTACTCTTTGATTTATAGGGGGCTCTAGCTCTTTGTTCTTGACCAACCACCAACCACGTACCACAAACGACGGTTCTTAGCTTGGTGCAGCCGGAACTGGCCGCACGAAATCGGTTTGATGTTCTTCTAGTTTTTTTCTCTCTCTCTTCTCTCGTGAGCAAAGCGAACCTCTCGACAACGCTCTTTCTCGTTTTTTTGTTCAGCCGACGAAGTCGGAACTGGCCACCGAAGGTGACTGGCTTTTCTTTCACCTTCTCGTGAGCGCAGCGAATGTCTCGACAATGCTCTTTCTCATCTTCTCTCTATCTTATCGATCGTTCAATCTAGAACTGCTCTTCACAGCGTTCAGCGCACAGCAAAAGAGCGGCTTTTCCCCAAAATCGTGACCGGCTTGTTCAAAGTCTTGCAACTGACTATTCGCAAGTTGGAATGAGAGGATCTATGACTTTTGAATAAGGGCTCAGTATATAATTGTTTGAAGTGATCTATTGGAGTGTTTGAAATGAATACTTATGCTTTTTTGACGTTTCTTGCAGCGGGTGTATGCTTTGTAATGGCTATACTGTTTTCGAGGCGGAGAGGGATTCTTGAAGCCGGGATTCTAAGCCTCTTGATGTTCTCGATTGCATGGTGGGCATTCTTTTATGCGTTTGAATTGCTCGGGCATGACCTGGAAACAATGAGGCTTCTCAACAAGATCTCATATCCTGGAATAGTATGCACGCCGGTTTTTCTCTTTCTTTTCTCGATGGCAATTCTCGACAAAAGAGAGTGGTTCACCTGGAGAAGGATCTCTTTGCTCTTTGCTGTCCCGGTGGCGGTGCTTGTATCGATGTGGACGAATGAGGTTCACTGGCTCTATTATTCAGTCAGCGAACTGGATCTCAGTGCATCCTTTCCAGTACAGAGACTTGTCCATGGTCCGCTTTTCTGGTTCGGAATCTCTTACAGTTATGTACTGCTTCTTTTGAGCTTAATCTTAATTGCTCAGCAATATATTCTTTCGAGAGGGCCTTATAAGGGTCAGCTGAAGATGATTCTGCTTGGGACTTTTTTCCCGGTACTCGTGAATCTAAATTACCTCTTTGGATTTGTCGATTTCGGATATCTCGACATGACTCCGATTGCCTTCACTATTGCCGGGGTGTTTATGGCGCTAGGTGTTATGAGGTACAGGTTATTTGACATACGACCCGTTGCCAAAGAGACGGTTTTCGAAAGTCTGCCTGACGGTGTGATTATTACTGACGATAGAGGAACAGTCGCCGATATAAATCCTATGGCCTGCTCGATGTTTGGTGTGGAAAGTGAAAGCTCCATCGGACTACATTTCAGTGACGCTTTCAAAGGTATCGAGCCCATTGTGAGCTTTCTTGGTTCCGATCTATCGAAGTCCGATCTAGAGGTGGGAGAGAAGATAGTAGATTCCAGAAAGACGACAATCTTCAGCAAAGGTGGAAAGACAAGAGGTAGCGTCGTTTTGTTGACCGAAATAACGGAGAGGAAGAGAGTCGAAGATGCGTTGCGCCAGAGTGAGGAGAGGCTTGCGCTTGCTGTGAAAGGTGGGAATGTTGGTCTCTGGGACTTCAGAATCAAAGAAGGAGAGCTATCCATAAACGATAGGTACTATCAGATTATGGGTTATTCTACGGGCGAACCGGTTATTGCTTTCCAGAAGTGGAAGGAGCTTGTTCATCCTGAAGATCTTCTGCCTTCACTTGAGGAGATGGACAGATGCTATAGTGGAGAGACAGATCACTTCGAAGTAGAGTACAGGATGCTTTCAAAGAGTGGTGAGTGGATCTGGGTTCACGATAGGGGAGAAGCTGCAGAGAGAGACAAGAACGGAAGGGCCACCCGTATTCTTGGAACTCACATTGATATTTCTCCCACTAAACAGATTGAAGAGGCTCTCCGCGAGAGCCAGGAGAAGTACAAGAAACTTGCAACTACTGATATGCTTACCGGTGTCATGAATAGATACTCACTCGATGAGCTGTTGAAGACTGAAACGGATCGATCTAAGAGATATGGAATTCCGCTTTCTTTGCTTATGCTTGATCTCGATAATCTCAAGACTATTAACGATAACTCCGGTCACCTGGCCGGCGACGAAGCTCTCAAGGAGATGTGTTCTTTCGTTCAGTCAAATATCAGGAGTTGCGACCATCTGGGAAGATGGGGAGGCGACGAGTTTCTGGTATTGGTTACAAATACGGATCTAGAGGGTGCGATGAAAGTGGCGGAGAAACTACGCTCTGGCCTCAATTCCCTTGAACCGAAAGAATGCGGGAAATTGAGCATAAGCATTGGAGTTTCCACGCTTCTTGATGGCGAGAGCGATTACGACAGATTACTTCGAAGGGTGGATAAGGCTCTTTACGAGTCAAAGAGGAACGGCAAGAACAGAGTTACCTCGCTCATCTAGTTGTGTTTCACAATAGACCTCTTTAAGGATTTGGGTGTATAAGAACCGGAAGGTGATGCATATCGCTTATGTGTTTCTTCAAGAGAGTACCGGGTTTTGTATGTGACCTACCCTTCAGTTCCATCTTCTTCCTTTCACTTCGAAGAAGTCTATCCATTGTAGAGGAACTTATTTCCAAAAGCTTCTGCTTAACTTCTTCCCTCAAAGACAAATGACCATTCTTGATCAGATTCTCTATCGCCTCTTCAATAATCGCTTTGAATCTCTTGCCGCAAGGAAAGTCCAGGATCTCCCATATCTCAACTAGTTTTCTCAATACTTCGAAATCATATTTCTTCTTTCTTCC
>NZ_DJHG01000011.1:0-79746 GCF_002432955.1 Mesotoga sp. UBA5825
CGTCTAATTTCAGCAGTGACTGTCTCTCTCTCTGCTCTCGTGAGCGCAGCGAACCTCTCGACAACGCTCTTTCTCGATGGTCTTTGTTTTCCCGGCGCAAGCCGAACTGGCCTGCGCAGCAGACTGCCCTTTGCGAAGAAAAGAGTGGCCACCGAAGGTGACTGGCGTTTATTTCCCTCCTGCGCAGCAGCATCACTTCCCCGGATGTACTTCCCAGCCTCACTTCCCGACGAAGTCGGCCTCGCCTCCTTCCGAAGGCAGCCTTGTGTCTTCCAACTGCTGTTTCACATGGATTACGTCCATAAATCAATCTTGGTATAATCAAGAATCGCGATACTGTCTGGAATTCTTGCAGCTTCTGCAGGGGAGATGAGTCTTTGAGATCGAAAGTGGGTAACGCAACCGTCTATGCTATTCTTGGAATTCTTTTGGGAACTCTTGCTCTTCTAGACTATCTCTTCCCGTTGAATCACATGCCTGTACCTGACGGACCTCATAAGGTTGGATTTCGTTCTTTCGAAGTAAGAAATCCCGAACCGATTGGAGTTGCTGGTCTAAGCTACTCGGATTCTACGAAGATAGGTCTGGATATCTGGTATCCAGGAGATGAGGTTTCCGGTTATGAAAGAAAGGGTTGGATAAACAATGATCCGATTATCTTTGAGGGGTTCGAGATAATGACCGGTTACCCGAAGGGCCTGTTCGAGCATCTATACCGAGTACGAACTAATTCATTCATAGGCGCGCCGCCATCCATGAACTCGTCTGGCTGGCCCGTTATCATATTGCTTCTCGGTTGGTCATCAATAAGTGAATTACATACCTCCCTGGCCGAGTCCCTGGCTAGCAGCGGATATCTTGTCGCAGGAATAGAGCACCCGGGCGCCTGTGCAGTAGTGACATTTTCGGACAATAACGTCTACTATTTTTTGGGAAACGACCTTCTTGACGGCTTGCCTGAAGGCACAAGAGAGAATAAGCTCAGGTTTCTGTCAGAGTATCTTTCTCGTGATATAGACTATGTAATTGAGTTTCTAAAAGAGATGAATGAAGATCCTTATTCAGATTTCTATGAAAGATTGAATATGGAGGACATCGGTCTCTACGGCCATTCCGGAGGCGGGAGCGTTGCCTTACGGTATGCGCTTTCAAACGAAGAAGTTCCGATGGTCCTGGCCGATCCTACCCTTGAAGGTTTCACCATTCAGGAATTGGTTTCAGGGCTTTCAAATCCAGTATTATTGATGACTTCAAGTGAATGGGAATCCGGTGTCAATGGCGAGTTTCTTTCAGTGGTTTCGAAAGATTCTGCCAAATCGAACTACAACTTAAGCATAAGCGGCATGAGACATGTCGACTTTGCAATGGTCAGAAATCTCTCTCCACTAACTTACTTCTTCGGCGAGACAGGAAGGTTCATGAACAAGAGAGATGCGGTAAATTACCTGGACAGCGCGGTGAAGTTCTTCTTTGATAGTATCTTTTTCGGAAGAAGCATAGAGGAGCTTTTCAAGCTCTCGGATTCCGTGCCCGAATTCTCTTTGAGTGAGTATTAGTCTCTTCTATTGAAGTCATATTCACTATTTATCAGTAGCTCGGCCATCTTGAAGTCGAGAGGAGTAGTTATCTTTGGGTTTGGAGCGATCGAGTCGACAGTAACCACTCTGCCGCCAAATCCTAAGAAAAGTTGCGCATCATCAGTTGAGCAATGAATCCCTTCTGCGGCTGCTTTTCTGTGTGCCTGCAGGATTTCGCAGAACGGGAAGGTCTGTGGGGTCTCTGCCCGTCTGAGATTACTTCTATTAGGAACGTCAACCACCACTTCATCTTCCACCAGATAGACTGTATCTGTTGCTTTCTCAGTTACTACGACTCCCGTTCCAGGTGTAATAAGTCTAAGGATCTCCGGAATCTGCTCTTTCGAAAAGAAAGGTCTTGCTGCATCGTGGATCATGACTATCTCTGGTTTGATTCTTTCGCAGAACAAAAGCCCGTTGTGAACGGACTCTTGCCTTGTCTCTCCTCCAGATACCATACTTACCGAGTCGATTCCTCTTTTCTCGAGAATCTTCCTCGCCTGACCTATCCAGTCTTTGTGAACGACCAGCACAATGAAATCAACATAAGCAGATCCGTGAAATACTTCCACGGATCTGACGAATATCTCTTTTCCTGAAAGAGGCATAAACTGTTTTGGAAGAGAGGAATGCATTCTCAGTCCTAGACCGCCTGCTATTATTAGAGCCCCTGTTTTCATCTAAGTAAATGAACCACAAGTCCACTGCGCAGTTTTGGTTCGAACCAGGTTGATTTCGGAGGCATTATCCTTCCCTGATCGGCGACAGCCAAAAGCTCCTCCATCGAAGTGGGGAACATTGAGAACGCGACCGCCCAGCCATTGGCTATTCTGTTCTCAAGAGCCTTCAGTCCTCTTATTCCTCCTACGAAGTCGATTCTGGAATCCTTTCTTGGATTGTCAATTCCAAGAATGGGATGGAGAAGATTCTTCTGAAGAATGTCTACATCGAGGCTTGAAACAGGATCGCTTTCATCAAAAGTGCCCTCTCGGGCCGTCAATCTGTACCACTTGCCTGTCAGACACATTCCAAATTCGTGTCTCTTAAGAGGCCTGTATGGAATATTGGGAGCTTCTTCAACATCGAAAGCCTTGCTTACCTTTTCGATGAAATGCGATTCGGTCATGCCGTTCAAATCCTGAACGACTCTATTGTAGTCCATTATCTTTAGATGAGAATGCGGAAACGCAACGGCCATGAAGAAGTTGTATTCTTCGTTCCCTGTATGTGCTGGATTTTCCTTCTTGAAAAGCTCTCTTACCCTGGAAGACGAAGCTGCTCTGTGATGACCATCGGCAATATACATGCACTCGACACTTGAAAATGCAGCTCTCAGTTCATCGACCTTCTCTCTTTCCTTTACTGCATAAAGTCTATGTTCAACATCATTTTCATCGATAACACGCATTGATAATGGCAGTTCCTTGGAGTATCTCTGAAGAATCTTCTCAAGCCCTTCATTTGCTCGGAACGTCAGGAAAACCATGCCCGTATTTGCACCGGTGGTTCTTATGTGTTTAACTCTGTCCTCTTCCTTGTCCTGCCTCGTTAGCTCATGTTTCTTTATGAGGTCTTTCTGATATTCATTTACACTGGCTCCTCCAACCACTCCGATCTGAACGTGGTCTTTCATCTTCTGCCAATAGATGTAGTACATCGGCTCATCTTCCTGCACGAGAATTCCATCCCGGATCATTCTATCAAGGTTATCCCTTGCCTTCAAATAGATCGTGTCGGCGTAATGATCGGTTTCCATTGGAAGGTCGATTTCTGCCCTAATCACATGCATGAAACTCTCGGGACTCCTCCCGATCTCTCTCGCTTCTTCAAATGAAACAACATCGTATGGTGGGCAGTTCACCTTTTGCGCCATTCCTTCTGCAGGTCTTACTGCTCTAAATGGTCTAAAATCAGACAAAGCCTATCCCTCCTTAACAAAGCGCGTGAAATAATCTTTTTGGAGATCAAACATCTCTTCTCCTCCATTATCGTATCCTTCATGAGTGTACCCTAGAACATGTAGGACGCCGTGAATGAGAATGTAGTATAGTTCTTCCTCAAAAGAATTGTCGAACTCAGCAGCTTGCTCAGAGATTCTGTCAAGCGAGATTACTATATCACCAATAGTTTCCTCTTCCAAGCCGTACTGGAAAGAAAGAACATCGGTTGATTCATCTTTGTTTCTGAATTCCCTGTTTATGCTTTTGATTTCTGAATCGCCCGTGAGCAGAATGTTCAGTACCCCCGGATTTTTATCACCAAGCTCTGCTCTTATTACTTTCTCCGCGATGTCAACTACTATGTTCTCTTCTACCTTCCTCTGTGTCTTGTTTTGTATCAGAATCTCCATTGAAGGACACCACCTTTTCGGTAGCCTCTTTAGGGTATTCAATTCTTGGCTGATTCATACTCATTAGAACTCTAGTGAAAGCTTCAATGATCTTCTCAAGATCATCGAGATCTAATCCGCTTTGATCAAGCTGCCTTTCATTGTAGATACCGTTGACGACCTCTTCAACAAGCTCTTGAGTCTTTGCGGGAGTAGGTTTCTTTATACTCTTGAACGCTGCTTCAACGGAATCAGCCAGCATAATTATCCCAGACTCCTTGAACTGCGGCTTCGGACCAGGATATCTGAAGTCATCGCTTCTCTCCTCCTGACCCATAGTCTTGGCTTTGTGAAAGAAGAATTTCTTTATTCTTGTTCCATGATGTTCTTTTATTACGTCCTCTACAAGAAGCGGAAGCCTATACTTTCTAGCCTGTTCGATTCCTTGCTTCACGTGTTCATTTATAACGAGATTTGACATTGATGGCGTGATATTGTCGTGAGGATTTGCCCCCTCTTGCAGGTTCTCAGTGAAGTATTGCGGACGTTTAGACTTTCCGATGTCATGAAAATAGGCTGCTACTCTCGCCAGTATGGCGTTTGCTCCTATCCTCTCCGCGGCAGCTTCAGAGAGATTTGCAACGGAGATGCTGTGATAGTAGGTCCCTGGCGCGTATATCGACAGATTCTTCAGCAAAGGATGGGATAGATTTCCGAGTTCCAGCAAACCCGTATCCGAGTAAATCCTGCTTGCGTACTCGAGATAGGGTATTATTCCAATTACAATCACAGACGACAGTATGGGATTAGCAAAAGCTATTAACAGATCGACCGCACGAATTGCCTCTCCTTGAAGTGACATTCTGACCCCATTTACCACCGTAAATATCAAGCTAACTTCGAAACCGGCTCTAGCGATCTCAATTCTTCTCTCTATAGCTCTTGTGGTAAGAGCTGTTGCAAGAACCACCACCGACAACAGTATGAATGTTTCCAGAGAGTTGTCGAGATTCGCAGATGCAAGGAAGGACATGAACAGACCGCTGCCAATCCCCTCCTGGTAACCAATCAGAACTGTCACAATTGAAACACTCAGAAAAATCGGTGTCATTTCCGGTAGAAGTGCTTCGTCTGCAAGAGAGGGTACAAAAGAATTCACAAAAACACCAAAAGAAACAACAGAAAAGAAGGTTATTCGATAAGCTCTATGAAGGTTGAAATACCTGTTACTTTTGACGGATCTCTCCGCGAATATGTACCATAAGATCGCCGAACCCACGAAGTAGAGAAATGGTTTTGAAGGAAGCGAAAGGAACGGCAATCTATTGAGCAGTGCTAGGAATATGGGAAAGGCCACGAAATTTGTGAGATCTTTGACATTCAGAAGTCTCTCAAGAGGAAACTGAACCTTTGATATTTCACTATTCTTCGTCTTTTTCTTCTCGTTCATACTCATCGTATGCCTTTATAATGTCCTTAACAAGAGGGTTTCTCACAACATCCTGATCCGTCAAATATGAGAAGCCGATAGTTTGGATATCTCCAAGCACTTTCTGAATGACCACTAAACCCGACCCTGAATCTCTAGGAAGGTCAATCTGAGTAATATCCCCAGTCACAACTACTCTCGAACCAAATCCAATTCTAGTAAGGAACATCTTCATCTGCTGGTAGGTTGTGTTTTGAGCCTCGTCAAGGATGATGAATGAGTTGTTCAAAGTCCTTCCTCTCATATAAGCAAGAGGGACGACTTCGATTATCGAACTCTCTCTGTAGTAGGCGAGTTTCTCAGCGGGTATCATTTCCATGAGTGCGTCATAGAGAGGTCTCAGATAAGGATCTACCTTATCGAGAAGAGTGCCCGGAAGATATCCCAATTTCTCTCCAGCTTCTACGGCTGGTCGAGTGAGGATTATCCTTTGTACCTTACCTGACTTCAGAAAGTCTACTGCCATAGCTACAGCAAGATAGGTTTTCCCGGTCCCAGCAGGGCCAATGGAAAAGACGAGTTCTTTCTCCTTCATCGTCTCCATATAGTTCTTCTGCCCGATGGTTTTCGGTCTTATCCTGTTTGAAAGCAGCGTTGTTTCCTTTACTTCGTTGTAGACGCCCTTGAAGCTTCCACCATCCTCGTCATACTGCAGGTGTTGATCTACTATATATTCAAACTCCCTCCACTCAACAAGGTGGCCATCTCTGCTTATCTGAACAAGTTCATCCACTATCTTTCCTGCAATATCTATTCCTGTTCCATCTTCACCTTTTATCCAAATCTCATCACCGATGATCGAAATCCTTACATCCAGCTTCTTCTGAATATACTTAGCTTTTCGATCATACTCCCCGAAAAGCTCGGCGACTTCAACCCCTGTTGGTAGACTGAGCTTTCGTATCGCCAAAAAAACACCTCCTACTCCAGAGATTATACATTAATATTTTCGGATAAGGAGAGTCCGATGATCGTGGCTTCACTCTTCTCCATCACTTCGTGTCGGATTTTTGGCGGAGCTGTTGAGCTCAGCAAGGAGATCTCTGATCCTTCTTGTAGTCAAACCAAATTCCTTTGAGAGTTCGTTAATATCGTTTCCGAGGACTTCTGAACGTTGTTGGAGTAGTTCCTGAGAGGCGCTTTTATAGACTTCCTGGAGAAAGTCTTTGTAGGTTGTTCCGTTTACTATTCTAGCCACCATCGCCTCTTCGGCGAGAAGTTTGACATTTTTCGACATCGAAGAGTTTACGGAAGCTTGAACAACATCGTTGACCGCGAGATACTCTTCAACCATGTTGATCAACTCCCTGACGTTGCCTGGGTAGCCGTAGGTAAGAAACCTCTCCTTAAGCTCTTTAGGGATATTATCGAATTTTACAAGGTATCCCTTCTTCTCTAGAACGTCGTCAAAAATCAGCGGGATGTCCGTCTTTCTCTCTCTTAGCGGTGGGAGATCTATCTTCACTGCGGACAGTCTGTATCTTAGGTCATTTCTTAATGCAGAATCATCATATCTGTTCGTTGCCGTTATGAACCTAACATCTACCTTCATCGGTTTTGTCGCACCAATCTTAAAGAACTCCCTGTTTTCGGTTATCGCCAAGATCTTTGCCTGCAGATTCAGTGGCATATCTCCGATCTCATCTAGAAATAACGTCCCGTAGTTCGCCTGTTCGATAAGACCAACTTTTTCGGAAGTTGCTCCGGTGAAGGCCCCCTTCTTGTACCCAAAGAGCTCGCTTTCCAGTAAGTTCTCCGGTATCGCCGCGCAGTTTATCGAATAGAAGGGCCTGGAACCTCTTGGAGAGAGCTTGGCTATTACTTCTGCAAGTAGATTCTTGCCAGATCCCGTCTCTCCGAGAATCATTATTGAGCCGTCATAAAACATAGTGAGGACCATCATCTTCTTCATCTGAAGAACTCTATTGCTTTTTCCGATTATCTTATCCAGGCTGCCGTCGATACTGGATACTATCTCCTGAACTATCTGCCTCGCACTCTTGTAGCTGCTGACAACGCGGTAGTAACCTTTGAACTCCTGCAGCTCTTCAGAATAACCCCTAATGATGAATGCCCTGATTGGATTGTTATTAATAAGGATAATATTCGTGAAAGCGAAGATCCAGTCGTTGAGAACATCTTTGCTGTATTTGCTCGCGTCTATGAAAAGAATCGTCGGCATATCCTTTCCAAGACCGACCAGATAGTCGAAGTCGACATCAAACAGGCTTTCGAAATACATCTCGCACTGCATGGATTCAAGATTCTCTCCAACCATGATCTTTCTGTAGAGCAAAATCACACCCCCAAATTGTTAAGTGCCGCCTTAGTGATTATACAACGCATGCTTTTCCATGATGGCATCAAAACACTCTTACTAATCGACTCATAGAGGGAGATTTCTTTCAGCTGTTGAACTTGTATGCCGAAGATGAGCTTTGCCAACCCTTTAGTTGTACTATATAATTGGTTAGAAGAGAAAAGGAGGCTTGATATGGATTACAAGAGCCGCTATCAGAGGTGGCTTAATAGCCCCGAAATCGATGGACCTACCCGAAATGAATTGCTCTCTATATCGAACAGTGACGACGAGATAAAGGACCGCTTCTATAAAGAACTCGAGTTTGGTACAGCAGGTTTAAGGGGCAAGTTGGGCGCTGGCGACAACAGGATGAACAAGTACAACGTTGCCAGAGCAACGCAGGGATTGGCGAATCTGATTCTGACCGGAAGTCTTGAGCAAAGGGATAGAGGTGTTGTAATCGCCTACGATTCCAGACATATGTCAAGAGATTTCGCCGAAATTGCAGCGTCGGTACTCACAGCAAATGGAATAAAAGTCTACCTCTTCAATGATATAAGGCCAACACCGCTGCTTTCCTTCTCCGTTCTTACACTCTCAACAGTAGCGGGAATAATGATTACCGCCAGCCACAATCCAAAAGAGTACAATGGGTACAAGCTATACTGGGAAGATGGGGCTCAAGTACTGCCCGAAGTGGCCGACAAAGTCTACACCCAGATGCGAAAAACAGAGCTGTTTGTTGGCCCGAAGACGATCCCTCTTGAAGAAGCAAGAAGGAATGGACTGCTGGTTGATGTGGGTAAGGAGCTCGATGATCTCTACATCTCTAAGGTCTTGTCACTTACCCTTCGAGATTCAGAGGAGGAGCTGGACAAATCAATAAGAATCGTCTTCACTCCTTTGAATGGTACCGGCAACGTCATGATACGTCGTGTATTGAGAGAACGGGGCTTCAAGAATGTTTTTGTGGTTCCTGAACAGGAGAATCCAGATCCAGACTTCTCTACAGTTGGTTATCCAAATCCTGAAGATGTTAGGGCCTTTGCACTTGCTAGAAAGCTCGGGCTTGAAAAGAAGGCCGATTTGCTTCTTGCAACTGATCCAGATGCTGATCGTCTCGCAGTAATGATCAAAAAGAATGAGGACTATGAACCACTTAACGGGAATCAGACGGGGGCACTCCTCGTTTCCTATCTTCTTCTATCTATGAAAGAGAAGGGAGTTCTACCTGAAGATGGCTTCATCGTTAAGTCTATAGTAACGGGAGACATGGCGAAAACGATTGCGGAAGAGTACGGGGTAAGAACTTTCGAAGCGTTAACTGGATTCAAGAATATCTGCGGAAAAGCCATTGAAATTGAAGAAGGTGGAAAGGGGAGATTCATATTCGGATACGAAGAAAGCATAGGTTATGTCACGGGAAACTTTGTAAGAGATAAGGATGCCGTTTCTTCATCCATGCTTCTTTGTGAGATGGCAGCTTATTTCCTAAAGAGAGGAAAGTCATTGTTGAACGTACTCGATGAGCTATATGTCAAATACGGTGTCTTCTCGGAGAAGCAGATATCAATAATTCTTGAAGGCGTATCGGGACAAAAGAGGGTCGACAGAATTATGAAGGAGTATAGGATGGAGTACCCCGTTGAGATAGGCACTTCGAGAGTGGTGAATTACATAGACTTTCTGAGCGGCGTTAATACTGATCTTCATACCGGAAAAGCGAGCGCAACGAAGATTCCAATCTCCGATGTCATTAAGTTCATCTTCGATGATGGTTCATGGTACGCGATAAGACCGTCGGGAACAGAGCCCAAACTGAAGGTTTACATCTATGCTAGAGCGAAAGATAAAGACTCGGCGTTAACTAAACTAGTGAGAATAGAGCAATTGGTACTTGAGAAGATAGAGTCCATACATTGATCTGATTCTTCTATCTGGACTGGAGGTAGTGGCTTGAAAGCATCTAGAAGCACAATAATGATCTTCCTCTCGATATGGGTCTTCTCATACATCCTTGCGGTTATCCTGACGGAAATCATTTCCTCGAACAGCAATGGATATCTGCTCCCTGCGATTTCGAGGAGCCTTCTGTGGCCAATTCTAATCATTGCACACTTTCTTTTCGTAAGAAAGTTCGAAGAAACTGCTTTTGACGGCTTCTGGCTTGTCTCTCTCTATGCCATGCTTGCCGGTTGGATTCTCTTCGCTGCAGTAAATGTGGGTAGCGCATTGCTGATTCTATCAATTCCGATCGTCTTCCTGTCCTTACAGCTCTTCAGGCTGAGCAAGATGAACTACGGCAACTTGTTGAAGCATATCAGATCAAGCTTTCTTGGAAGTCTCACTTTCTCATTAAGTCTTGTAATTCTTGTCTGTAGCCTTTCTTTCTTCTTTTCTTCAGAAGCTGCCTCTGTCTTACTTTTGTTCGCTCTGCTTATCCCATCGGTACTCCTCACCCATTTCAAGGCAGACGTCTTGTCGGGAACCGTCTTCGCATGGTTCTCTTTTGCAGTTGGAATGGCGAACAGCGGAGCCTCTGGTCACATAGCGGTTGCCGGCTTCTCTCTTGGACCAATGTTCATGCTTTTATCTATCTTCTCTTCTTTACTGGCAAGTGAAGATCCATCTAAAAAGGTTTTTGCAACGGTGAATCCAAGTAAGCCAGTAGATGAAGATGATCTCAGAATTCGGCTGGACGCTGACAGGACTAGATCGAAATAGTACCCCTTATTAACGTGACTGCTTCTCCCAGGATTAAAATTCTGTTTTCCTCCAATAATCTGAGCTCGATTTCTCCCATTCTAGAAGAGAGTTGACGGGCCTTGAGAACTCTCTTTCCAAGTTGATTGGACCAGAAAGGACCTAGAACTGTGTGAGCAGATCCGGTTACCGGATCTTCGTTTATGCCTACCCATGGAGCGAAATATCTAGAGTAGAAATCATATCTTTGGTCGCCGGGAGATGTAACGATCAAACCCTTGACTTCAATACCAAAGTCCATCTTCTCAAGAAGATTGAAGTCCGGCAAAATCGCTTCGAGCTCAGAGATTGATGGTATGAAGTAGAGAAGTTTTTCCGTTGCGGGTGAATAGTAGCCTTTCCCTTTCACTCCGATGATACTCTCCAAAGCATCATCGATTGGTACCCTAACTGGATTATCTGAAGGGAAATTCATCTCTATCTTTCCATCGACATACCGAACCTTCAGTCTGCCGCTTAGAGTCTCATAGAAGATTTCTCCTTCTATTCCCAGCTCGGTGAATTGTACCCAGGCAGTAGCAAGAGTGGCGTGCCCGCACATCTTCACTTCAGTCTTAGGAGTGAACCACCTCAACCCAAAAGTATTACTCTTCGTCAAAGGATTCACAAAAGCAGTCTCGGAAAGATTCATCTCAGCCGCAATGTTAAGATACTGCCTCTCTTCAATTTCCTTTTCAAGTATACAGACCCCTGCAGGATTTCCGCCAAAAGGCACTCCCGTAAATGAATCTACCTGAAAGATCTTCAACAATCTCCCTCCTTCTGCCACAATTATACGTAGTTGATTCACTCCTGTAAAATCCACTTAGGTCATTGGAAACGATCCACCTAGATTCTTTTCAGATCGTTCACATGCAGCGGCAGCCGTTTAATGATACAATCTTATTGAGACAAATTCTCAATAATGGTGATGTCAATGGTTGTTCCACTGTCAAGAATGTGCGAAGGTGAAAAGGGCAAAATCAGAAAATTAGAGCTTCCCCCGATAACGAGGGAGCGGTTATGTGGTCTCGGTTTTGTTAGCGGCGAGGAGATACAGCTGATCAAAGTCGCTCCTTTTGGTGATCCAAAAGTCTACAGAATAAAGGGCACAGATATTACTCTTAGAGATGAAATATCTATGTGGATACTTGTAGAGACATCTTCAATTTCTCTTTCATACGCTTCCAAAGGAGATTACTTGGTTAGTCTCATAAACGGTGGGATGGGATTTAGAGAAAGGCTGCGATTGCTGGGGATCGAAGAAGGCAAAGGACTTACAGTAATCGGTAATCTTGGAAGGCGGATTGAAATCAGCGTTAAAGGCAATTATTCAACGCTTTCGAGAGGTCAGGCGATGCGAATCATAGTCAGGGAGAGATAAACTTATCCGTGAAAAATCAGCCAGATAGAATCGATTCAAAGGAAATTACCGTAGCGCTTCTAGGAAACCCAAACGTTGGAAAGACAAGCATATTTAACAGTCTAACCGGCTCGAGACAGGTTGTTGCGAACTGGCCCGGTGTTACTGTTGAAAAGAGAGCCGGAGTGATGAGGCATCACAATCACACCATAGATGTTGTTGATCTGCCAGGCACTTACACTCTGGGTGCCACCAGTCTTGATGAAAAAATAGCTAGGGATTTCCTTGTGAATGAGAAGCCTGGTGTCGCAATAGTCATAGGTGATGCCGTCAACCTGGAAAGAAGTCTCTATCTTCTTCTTCAAGTTCTTGAGCTTCGCGGAGATGTAGTTCTTGTAGTAAACGCAGTCGACGAAGCGAGGAAAGCAGGCTTTGAGATCGACAAGAACGAGCTTTCGAAGCAGCTTGGCATTCCGGTTGTCGTTACCTCGGCGGTCACAGGCGAAGGTATCGAAGAGCTGAAGAATACTCTTGTGAAGAGCACCAAGAGCAGCAGCCATGTCCACTATCTTTTCTCCGATGAAGTGGAAGCTCACCTTAGGGATCTATCAGAGAGAATAAGGGGAAACCCTTCTCTGGCCGGGTTTGACGAACGTTGGCTTTCGATAAAGCTTCTGGAAAAGGACTATGAAGTTCAAAAAATAACGGGAATAACTCTGGACTACGACTTCTCTGTGGAAATCGCTGAAACTCGCTATAAATATATAAAAAGGATCCTTTCCACATCAGTTAAGGGTAAAGAAAAGATAGGGTGGAATTTTTCCGAAGCAATAGATCACGTTATGACCCATAGATTTCTTGGGATTTTGATATTCCTTGCGGTTATGTACATCGTCTTCCAGCTGACCTTCACTATCTCAGGACCCTTATCTATCATGATTGAAGAACTGCTCGGAGGCCTTGGCCGCGCATTTGGCGGCTTCATCGGCGTAGATTGGCTTCGTTCTCTCGTTGTTGAGGGAATAATAGGAGGCGTTGGAGCCGTTTTGGTTTTCGTGCCTAACATTTTCATACTTTTCCTAGCGCTTGGAATTCTTGAAGAAACCGGCTACTTGCCTAGAGCTGCCTTTGTCATTGATAGACTAATGTATTCAATGAAACTCAGCGGGCGCTCCTTCATGTCTATGCTCCTTGGATTTGGATGCAATGTTTCATCTATTATGTCGACAAGATCGATCTCTGAACCAAAAGAGCGAATAGTAACCATTCTTGTCTCACCTTTTATCTCTTGTAGCGCGAAGCTTCCAGTCTATGTTTTGATTGCAGGCACCTTCTTCGGCGCAAGAGCCGGTGTAGTGATTTTCTTTTTGTACGTTTTAAGTATTGTTATAACGGTCCTTTCCGCGCTGCTGATCAACAAGCTCTTCTTCAAGGGCGAGCCCTCCACGTTGATAATGGAGCTTCCACGTTATAGAAAACCGAGGCTAAGTTCATTAATTCTCTATACCTGGAACAAGGGGCGTCACTTTCTCGAAAAGGCTGGTACGATAATACTTGGCGCCTCTGTTGTAATATGGTTTCTCAGTTACTTTCCCACAGAAGGGACAGGGAGTTTCGCAGCCATGATTGGGAAATCACTTGAACCGCTCTTCATACCCCTGGGTTACACGTGGGAAATGATAACCAGTTTGGTTTTCGGAATAGCCGCGAAAGAAGTCATCGTTTCATCGCTCACAACGTTCTTTGGAAATCTTAGCGTCTCAGGAAGCTCTCTTGGTGCTATAAGAACGTTGATTACCCCTGAAATAGCTTTGAGTTTTCTAGTTTTTGTACTTCTGTATGTTCCGTGCATGCCAACACTTGCTGTGATAAAGAATGAAACCGGAAGCTACAAGTATGTATTCTTCTCCGTCTTCTACAGTCTTACAGTTGCCTATACTGTTGCACTAATCGTAAGAGTAGTTGGGGGATTCCTATGAGAGGCAGGTCGATAACATTCTGGCTTATGTTCGGTGGAGTACTCTTTGCAGCTCTCGCGATAAACTCATTTTTCGGATTGCTTCTGACTGATCGCGATCGGTTTCTTGCCATCATCATTGGAATAAACTCCGCTATCTACTTTTTCGGAATCGCTGAGAAGAAAAGCAATGTAAGAAAACGGTATTCGCATCTGTTGGTTGGAAGCTTCTTCTCCTATGTGCTCTCAATATACCAGGTTCTTGTGGTGTTTAGTGTCTGGCTCGAGGGATTACTGATCTCAAGTTGCCTATTGACTATTGAGGTATTGAACCTCCCTCTCATTGTATCCGGCTTTGCCATATCCTTTCTTTTTGACTTCGCAAAGAAACAAATCGAGACAAACAGTTTCTAAGAATTCCATTTGTGGAAACTCTCAAACACTATTTGAGCTTAATGTGGTAATATGATTTGTGTTGTGGAGGTGATTGCATGGCACTCGTTTACGTGGTCGATGACGAGCTGAATGTCAGGCGAATTGTCAAGAAGACCATGGAGAACGAAGACAATGAAGTCCATACTTTCGTGACTGCCGAGGAAGCCCTGGAAGAGATTGAGAAACGAAAGCCAGACCTCCTATTCACAGATCTTAGCTTGCCTTCTATGGATGGAATTCAATTCCTCCAGGAACTTAAGAATAGAGCATATTCAATTCCCGTAATAGTAGTCTCGTCAGACATATCTCCCGAATCAATGAGAAAAGCATTTAAAGCGGGAATAGTGGATTTTCTTACCAAACCGTTCACACCTCAGGAAATCAGAGATGCCTTTGAACTTGCCTTGAGAGAAGAAGACAGTATCTATAAGCGCGCGAGGGAAATCAGAAGATTGATCGAAGATGGCCAAACCGCCAAGGCCGAATCACTGATGAGTGCCCTATTCTCCGACTTCCCTGGGTCACCATTCCCTCACTTTCTTTATGCACTGCTGGTGGCCAAAGATAATCCAAAACTTGCTGCAAAACATCTTAAAGCCTCACTTTCTCTTGATGAGGCTTTCAAAGAAGCTTCTGAAGAACTGAAGAAGCTGGAGGAGTAAGAGATGCCTTTCATGAAGGGTGCAATCAAGAAGGATGAGTATTACATCGTTATCTTCGGTTGCGGGAGACTTGGATCGAGAATGGCTAACTGGCTCTCTTCAATGGGTTGCAGTGTGGTTGTCGTCGATAGAAACGAATCTTCTTTCAATGCGCTCTCGTACGAATTCACAGGTTTCAACATAATGGGCGACGCAACAGAACTCGATGTATTGAAGGAAGCCAAACTTGACAAGGCCGACGTTGCCCTCGTTCTCACTACGGATGATAATACTAACTTGATGATCTCAATGTCTGCCAAAGAGTACTTCGAAGTTCCAAGAGTCGTGGCAAGAGCTTATGATCCGAATAACATCCAGATGTTCTCCGATTTTGGGATAGAAGTTATTTGTCCAACACTGTCAGCGGTTGAAAGCATCAAGAACGCGTTGTACTTCATCGGCGGTGACGACAAATGAAGATCGTGCTTATCGGGGGCGAGAAGATCGCTTATCACCTGGCAAGGAGATTTCTGAGTAAGGGTCATAACGTGATGATGGTTAATAAGAACGATCGGTTTTGTGACGAAATGGCCAAGAAACTTCGTGCGGTGGTCGTAAGAGGCGATGGCAGCAAAAGATACATTCTTGAGGAACTAGAGCTTGATCGATCGGACCTCTTTGTTGCTTTGACTCCTAATGATCAGGACAATCTCGTTGCGTGCCTAACGGCCTCCAGAGTCTATGGTATCGAGCGCCCGGTAGCTATGGTGAATGATCCAGACAACAAAGCAGTCTTCGAAAAGATGGGAATTAAAAGTGTTGTAAGCCCAACGGAAATACTGGGCGTTGCTCTTGAAGATAGCCTCTTCAGAGAGAATATTACGAACCTCCTTCCTTCTTCGGAGAAAGTCTCGATTCTAAGGATAGAGATGACGGACAAGTCCCCAATAATCGGAGAAGCTATCAAGGATATCCCTCTTCCGGACGAAAGCGTCATAGGTGCGATTGTCAGGGATGACGAAGTGGTCATTCCAAGAGGTAGTACAATCATTGAAAGGGGCGATGTTCTTCTAGTTCTGAGCAGTCCAACCGTTCAATCTTCAGTCTTTGAAACCCTCCTGGGAGAGGTGTAGATGTTTCAAAACATTCTGAAGCAAAGATATAGGCTTGTTTTTGGATACTTGGGGAATCTCTTCATCTTCTTCCCGATACTATTGCTGATTCCCTTGTCATATTGCATTTGGAATCCCTCCACATTTGCCGAGAGTCTTTCGTTCATCGTAACTGCGTTTCTGAGTTTTGTCATGGGACTTGTTCTAAAAATGACAATGCGAGTTAAACCTGGCTCCGCAATCACAGTTCAAGAGGGCGCGATAGTAGTCCTCTTCTCCTGGATAATCGCAATTCTACTGTCTGCCCTTCCTTTTGTTATCGGGGGCTATCTAGACTTCACACAGGCAGTTTTTGAGTCGACAAGTGGTTGGACAACGACTGGTCTAACCCTTGTGGACGTTGAAAAAATCCCCGGAACGTTTCTGCTTTGGAGAAGCTTGATGCAGTACTTCGGTGGAGCTGGCATTGCAATCATAATGATGTCCGCGATTCTCGGACCTTCGGGGCTCGGTCTTTATAAGGCCGAAGGACGAATGGATAATCTCGTTCCGAATATAAAGAGCTCCACGCGAACTATAGCAGTGATTTACGGTTCATATGCACTGGCAGGAATCGCGATGTACGTGCTAGCTGGAATGAATGTCTTCGATGCTGTAAATCATTCTTTGACGGCTCTGGCAACTGGCGGATTTTCGACTAGAACCGGATCAATAGGGGAATTCAACAGCATCTTCATAGAAATAGTCACTATTGTGTTGATGATACTGGGTGCCACCGGATTCGGAATACATTACGCATTGTGGAAGAAGAATTTCAGAGCCTTCTGGAAAAACGGTGAACCGAAACTGATGTTCGTAATTCTTGCTGTTTTCACACCTCTTCTTATGACCGGTACTCTTACGGTGGTTTACTCATCGGGCGCAGAAAGATTTCGGCACGGCCTGTTTCAAACTGTTTCGGCTCTAACAGGTACCGGTTTCTCTACCGTGGACTTTGTCCCATGGAATCAGTTCGGTATCTATTTGATAGTTTTGTTGATGATTTTCGGTGGAGACCTTGATTCAACCTCGGGAGGCCTCAAGCAATACCGTTTGTTTGCTCTGATCATGATTCTCTGGCTCGAAATCAGACGCTATTTCCTTCCAAAGGATGCGCTTCTCAAACAGGAGATATGGAAAGGTGAAACGAAAAGGTATATCGACGATTCACTGGTCAAAGAGATTCTGTTGGTCTTTTCATTGTACTTCTTCACTTATGCAGTCGGAACAGGAATATTGATGTCATATGGAAACTCGATGGCTCTTTCTGCCTTTGAGTTTGCTTCGGCATTGAGCACTGTTGGCCTTTCGGTAGGTATAACGTCCCCCGGAGCACCGGCCGGACTCCTATGGACCGAGACAATAGGAATGTTTCTCGGAAGGCTTGAATTCGTTGTCGTAATATATGCTATAACTAAACTACTTAGAGATGGAAAGATCATATTCAGAAGACGGAGGAATGCTTAAAGTCATGATTACAAGAATAAAGGGAACTCAGGACATATCTTATGAAGACATTGGATACTGGCATTATGTTGAAGAGGCCATAAGGAATATATCTCATAAGTACGCCTTCACTGAAATCAGAACGCCAATCTTTGAAGCGACTGAACTCTTTCAGAGGGGCGTGGGTGAATCTACCGACGTTGTCCAGAAGGAGATGTACACATTTGAAGACAAAGGCGGCAGGTCGATCACTTTGAGACCCGAAGGAACGGCAAGCGTGGCCAGAGCATTCATCGAAAACTCTTTTGTGAATCTCGGGTCGCCTATTAAGCTCTTCTACAACGGGCCGATGTTTCGCTACGAAAAGCCACAAGCCGGTAGACTAAGGCAGTTTCATCAGTTCGGCGCGGAAATACTTGGCTCAGAAAGTCCCTTGGCAGACTTCGAGATAATTGAGATGGCTTACAGCTTCCTCAAAGAATTGAGATTGAACAAAGCGAAGTTATTCATAAACTCTATCGGCTGTCCTAAGTGCAGAGAGGATTATAAGACGGCTCTCAAAAAATACTACAGTGACAAGCTTCCCGAAATGTGTTCTGACTGTCAGCGTAGGTACGAAACGAATGTCCTAAGACTTCTTGACTGTAAGGTTGATAGAGAACGGGTTGCAGGAGCCCCCAGTATTCTAGATTACCTCGACGTTGACTGTAGAAGTCACTTTGAAGAGCTTCAGTGGTACCTCGATAAAGCAGGTATTCAGTATGAGGTTGATCAATTCATGGTCCGCGGACTAGATTATTACAGTAGAACTGCCTTCGAAGTAAGGTCCTCTTCTTTAGGTAGCCAGGATCAGTTAGTCGGTGGGGGTAGATACGACGGTCTTATTGAGTACATTGGAGGAAAGAGCTGCCCCGCAGTTGGTTTTGCGATAGGTCTTGAGAGAATTATAATGCTTCTCAAATCGGAAAACTCGAAAGCCGGTATCCCAAGAGGCTCAGAAGTTGCAGTTCTTACCTTTGGAAGAGAAGAGAGTGTTAAAGGATTCGATTATGCCAGAAGGCTCCGGAAAGCTGGGGTCTCAACTTACGTTGACGTGATGGAAAGAAACATGCGAAACAAAATGAAACATGCTGCAAGAATCGGAGCGAAGATCTCTCTGATTATCGGAAAGGAAGAAATCGAAAGAGATATAGTGACCGTCAGGGTAATGAGTGACGGGTCGCAGTTTCAGGTAGATAGCGACTATATGGTTGACTACGTAGTCGATAAGCTAAGAGATATTACGTAAAACTGCCAATTTAAGTTGTCTGCGAAAGAAAATTGATAATAATCACCTTTAGTCAACTGTAATCACTTGAATTATCTTCCTGGAGTATGTTATCATCTACTCGAGGAGAAACTCATGCCCAGGAGGTTTTCAACATGATTAACGAAGAAATTCAATCTTTTCTAAGTTCCGACCCGACGATTCAGGATCTCCGACGTTTCGCGAAAATGATGGGGATTAACCTTAAGAGAACTATGGGAAAAAAGGATATCTCTCGTGCTCTGAAGAAGCATGCTCAGGAGAGCAAACATGTTTCGAGCGATGCAGCGACAAAGACTCCCTCAGAGATCCTTCGCCCTTCCAAGCCAGTAAATGCAGAGATCCCATCATCCTACTTTCATGATTTTGTTACTATCCATCCAGTGAATCCTTACTGGGTGTATGTGGAGTGGGATCTTTCTGAACGAACTGCTCGAGATCTTTCGACCTCTCAATTCAGGCTTCTTGTAAGAGTCAGTGATATTACTAACATCATCTACGATGGAAAGAATGCTCACAGATTTAAGGAGTCTGACATCTCTATCGATGCAGGCAACTGGTATTTCCAGGTTGATTTTCCCGATGCAGACTACATTGCCGAGATCGGTTACTACAGTGACGGTCATTTCAAGAGCGTTCTTAAATCTGGAATTACGCGGACACCGAGGAACTCGCCGAAGTTTACCGATAATGAAATCTGGGTAGATCTGAGAAAAGGCTCTAGGAAAGAGTTGAAAGTCTCTCACGAGAGTTCTAGACGTGCGAGAATCACGAAATCTTCGGGACCAACAGGCAATCCTTCTTCTGAAGAGTTCATCAAGACTATCTCGAAGAGCAGAAGCGGGAGATGATTTTATGAGCAGAGGGAGATTCGTATTAATGCTCCATGCGCATTTGCCGTTTATCAACCACCCTGACTTCCCGAGTTTCATGGAAGAGAGATGGCTATTCGAGGCCATTACAGAGACATATATACCGCTCTTACAGGCTTTCAGAAGGCTGAGGAGTGACGGAGTGAATTTTAAAGTGACGATGAGCATAACTCCGCCTCTGATGGAAATGCTTGCCAATAACGACCTGCAGAAGAAGTATCTCAATTATCTTGGATCATCGATTGAGCTTGCAGAAATAGAGATTTCGAGAACCTCTGCAGAACACCCGGCCGCCAACAGACTGGCTACGCATTATCTTCATGAACTGGAAGACATTAGGAAAGTCTATGAAGAATGCAACTGCAATCTGGTTGGAGAATTCTCAGGGTTCCAGGATAGCGGAGAATTGGAGATTGTAACATGTAACGCTACTCATGGTTTTCTACCTCTGATGACCAATTTCCCTGAGGCGATAAATGCTCAAATAAGCATCGGAGTTGACTCCTATAGGAGACATGTTGGGAAGGACCCTAGAGGAATCTGGCTGGCCGAGTGTGGTTATGTCCCAGGCTTCGATTCGTATTTGCGCGAACACGGACTTTCTTTCTTCTTTGTTGACTCTCACAGCCTTTGGTACGGAGATCCGGCACCGAGATACGGAGTATACAGACCGGTAGTTACACCAGAGAATGTTTTTGTGCTCGCAAGAGATCCCGAATCAAGTCAACAGGTATGGAGTGCCGAAGTTGGTTATCCCGGTGATTCAAGGTATAGAGAGTTTTATAGAGACGTGGGCTTTGACAGGGAAGAGGACTATATTAGGCCCTACATAGATCCGAGTGGAGAGCGGTGCAACACTGGAATAAAGTATTATAAGATAACTGGCAAAGATGTACCCCTCAACGAAAAGAGCTATTATGACTTGGACGATGCCCGAAGAGCTACTGTAGAACACGCAAAGGATTTCGCAAACAGAAAGAGAGAACAGGTTAGGAGGTTATCCAGTCAGTTTGACGGAGAAGAACCTGTAATCGTTGCTCCTTTCGATGCAGAGTTGTTCGGTCACTGGTGGTATGAAGGTCCTCTGTTCATTGAGGAGCTTTTCAGAGAACTTAGCGGAGATGACATTGTTGTTCCTTCAACTCCTCCAGAAGTTATCAACTCAATGGATCAGGCACAGGTAGTCACTCCCAATACCTCTACCTGGGGAGCCAACGGATACAACGAAGTTTGGCTGAATGGTAGAAACGACTGGATATATCGGCATCTGGATGAAGGCTCCAGGAGAATGATTGAACTCGCAAGGAAGTTTGAAAGAACAGACGACGCACTTAGAATCAGGGCGCTAAATCAGATGGCTAGAGAGCTTCTTCTTGCTCAGTCAAGCGACTGGGCATTCATCATAACAACTAACACGACAGTGGAATACGCTGTTAACAGAACCAAGACTCATATTGACAGGCTGCTGAGGCTCTATGGAGAAATCGAGAGTAATTCGATAGATGAAAGCAGACTGAAAACCCTGGAATGGATTGACTCCATATTTCCGCACATTGACTTCAGGGTCTACGCTAAGCAGGTCGGTTAGTTAAATCCATCATTTTTCTTGACGTTGCGCCGATTACAAGAGCAAACTTACTATGGTATAATTCGTGAAGCCGGGGGAGGCATGAACCTCCCCCTCTTGGTTGTAGAGTATTTGGTGCTTGGAGGGAGTTGAAAAGTAAATGCCAAAGAAGAAATCCAGAGGAAATCCTAATTTCATGAAATCTATTCAACGGCCTGTCGTTTGGGCAGTAGCTGTACTCTTTGGAGTTGGAATTATTTGGTGGTCCGTTGCCCAGTATATTGGAAGCGGCTCTCAGGGAAATCAACAGAACACAGGAGCTACGGTCAATTTCAGCGAAACCGTTGGAGGGCTCACAAAGGACGGCACACCTCTTTCTGATCCAAATTACTGGATTACCTATTCAGAGTACGAAACATCGGTACGCGACACACTAACGAACCTGAGAAGCCAGGGGTATACCCTAGATCCGTATTTTGAGATGGAAAACTATCCCAGCGAAATGGGAATTAGATACGACATATTCATGTCATTGATCGATCAGAAGACACTGCTTCTCTATGCAACAGAGAATGAAGTCCTTCCGACGACTGCACAGGTCGAGTCTGAGACAAAGAGGATAGTTGATCAGTATGTTGCAGATGAAGAAACCAGATCCGCAATAATCTACCAGTACGGTTCTGTCGATGCCTTCTCAGCGCTCATCAAAGACTATGTGGCAACGCAGTTGCTAACTGTGAATGTCACAAACAAGGCGATTCCAGACATGAATAGTCGCTTCCAGACTTTTGTTGAGGAGAATCTAGAAGGTTTGAAGTTCGATTATGAGAGGGTAGATGCAGACCATATCCTTGTTTCTGATGAAGCGAGCGCAGTCGAAATAAAGGCGATGATTGAGAATGGTGAGGTCTCATTTGCCGAAGCCGCTACTAGGTATTCGATAGACACAGGTACTGCAGCCAGTGGCGGTGCCCTTGGGGAGTTCAGAAGAGGAGAGATGGTTCCTGAATTCGAAGACGCTTCTTTTGACGCAACTCCCGGCGTTTTGGTCGGCCCTGTCGAGTCACAATTCGGATACCACCTTATACTTGTAAACAACAAGTCTACATTCGACAGCNNATGAATCAGTTTGAGAACGCTGAATTCGACAAATGGATCGCAGAATACAGAGTGGAGAATAATCTATCGCATGTGATAAACGATCCCGATCTTCAGATGTATTCCAAGTATGATGAAGCAAGAAGAGACAGACAGGAGGCCAAGAGATTTCTGGAAGAACTCGAAAGCGACTATTTTGACGAATCCGGAAATGTCCTCATAGGCGAATCGTACCTTCCGGTTGTCTTCTATACGCAGTTAGTTGAGGACGAGGTAACCAACCTCAGATATCAGGTGTTCGATTTGGAAGATCTAGAGGATCTCTTGTTGGCTCTTCCAGCAACCGCAACATCGATGTCGATTGAGGATATTAACGGTCAGCTTGAAACAATTCCGGCAACAAACACTGAATTGAGAAGTGTTCTTTCTGAAGCTAAAAGGGCCCGAGAATACATGACAGAATTCAGTGTTGAGAGTTTGGAAGAAGTTCAGGAGATGCTGGCAGATAAGCGGAAAGTCTATGACGAAACGAACTCCCGTTTCGAGAGCTCTATTAGATACCTCTATTCTGTAATGCCCAACTCAACAAAAGTCGTAAACTATATGTACCAGATAGACGGCAATAATCCAGAAGTCGCATACATGTACAACGAGAACTCCTACAACATGAACGTGAGGCCTCTGCTGGAGAACCCCGCCTTGCTGGACAGCTATCTTCAATACTATAGTCAGTACTTTGGAGCGCAGGCTAGATCTCTCTTGATTGACTCTCCTATTCAGAGCATAGAAGGAGATCTGAATCGAAAGGTAATTAACTCTACAGAAGCCGCGACGGATCTGAAGATTAGTGCGCTTTATCTGCTTGTTGACATCTATGAGAAGATGGCAAATCTGGAGCAAAACGAACCTCTAATGGAGATCTACCTTATGGCTGAAAAGCATTACCTGGAGAAGCTTCTGGAATTTAATCCGGAAGACGAGACTATCAGGAGTCTAATTGAGACTATCGAATTCTATATCTCAGAACTGAACGCTAGCCAAACGATCGATGCAACCGAGACAGCTGACTCAACGGAGTTCGAAACCTCTAGCGACATAGACTTTGACACCGAAGTTACTCCAGGCGAATTGAGTGTTCCATTTGAAATCGAGGCACCTTCACAAATAGGAGATGTCGATCTGGACGTAAGTCTTGATAGCGAAGGACCGAACGAGACAAACAACTAGTCATAAGAAAGGGTGGCGATAGCCACCCTTTTCTGGCTGGGGCGGCAGGATTCGAACCTACGGATGTCAGAGCCAAAATCTGATGCCTTACCAACTTGGCTACGCCCCACAGCAAATAGATTCTAACATCGACTATTTGTGGTGTCAACGATTTGGAGTGATTCTATGGCTAACCACGAGATTTTTGTAAAAGAACTGGGTAGGAAAGTTACAGTAACCAAAGCGACTACTTTCTATGAACTTTCCAAAATGTGTGTCAGCTTCCACAGAGCTCCCATTATGGCCGCGAAATCAGGCAATGCTTTGATAGAGCTTTGCAGAAAGGTAAACGGGGAACAGGAAGTAGAGTTCGTAGATCTGTCTTCTCTAGACGGGTTAAGAATCTACACAAGGGGAACTCTGTTCATTCTCTTCATAGCAATCAGAGAGCTCTTTGGAGCTGTGCAACTAAATGTCCATCACTCAAGAGGCTCTGGCCTTGTCTGTGATATTGAGTGTGTAGAGCCTACTTCGGATAATCTGAAGACAATTGAAGACAAGATGAGACAGCTTGTTGAAGAGAACCATGTCTTCGAAAAGGGAACGTTGGGCAAATTTGAGGCCATTAGGATGTTCAACGAAGATGGGCAGAGAGACAAGGCTCTTCTGTTCAAATACCGAAAGAAGTCAACCGTGAACATTTACAGATGTAAGGGATACCTAAATTACTTCTATGGATATATGCCCTTTTCGACAGGTGCGGTTAAGAACTTCGCGCTAATTCCGTATGGAGAATACTTCATTCTGAACCTTCCCAATACCGAAGAGCCAGACAGACTACCAGTATTTGTTGATCAGCCAAAGATCTCAACAGTCTTTCTGGAGCACGAGAAATGGGGGAAGATTCTTGGTGTTAAGACCGTGGGCGAGCTGAACGAAATAATAAGCAAAGGTCCAAAGGAGATAAGAGAGATAATCAATATTGCGGAATCTCTCCATGAAAAGAAGATCGCTGCGATTGCAGATCTCATAGCCGCACACAAAGAGCCTAGTCTTATCCTTATAGCCGGCCCTTCAAGCTCGGGCAAGACTACCTTTTCTCAGAGGCTGATGCTGCATCTAAAAGTACTGGGGATGAAACCTATACAGATATCTATTGACGACTACTTCGTCGATAGAGAGAAGACTCCGAGAGATGAAAACGGAAACTATGATTTCGAATCGATTTATGCTCTCAACATAGAGCTATTTAACGAACAGATTTCACAGCTGCTTGACGGAAAAGAAGTCTTGCTTCCAAAGTTTGACTTCATTCTTGGAAAGAGCGGATTTCATGACAAACCTATCAGGATCTCCGAGGGTCAGCCTGTCATAATCGAGGGAATTCACGGCCTAAATGAGCTGCTCAGCAGTTCCGTACCTCACGAGAGAAAGTTCAAAATATACGTCAGCGCTCTGACGCAGATGAATCTCGATAACCTGAACAGAATACCTACTACTGATGTCAGATTATTGCGTAGAATCGTGCGTGACAATCGATTCAGAGGGCACTCGGCGCTTGATACAATAAGAATGTGGTCAAGCGTTAGGAGGGGAGAAGACAAGTATATCTTTCCCTTCCAGGAAGAGGCGGATGTGATGTTCAATTCTGCAATTGTATACGATTTGGCAGCATTGAAAGCATTCGCAGAACCTTTGCTAGTTCAGATAGACGATTCGGTACCAGAGTATCTTGAAGCTAAGAGGCTTCTGAGGTTCATAGATTACGTGCTCCCCATGACGAATCTGGAGGATATTCCGAGAACCTCCATTATAAAGGAGTTCATAGGCGGCAGTGTATTCGGTTCCTAAGAGGTGAAGGCATGCACGGAGTTGATGAAGAGACCAGGAAAGCGGTCTTGAATAGGTTGAAGAGGATCGAAGGCCAGATCAGAGGCTTGCAGAAAATGGTTGAAAACGACAGGGTTTGCGGAGACATTCTTACTCAGGTCTCTGCAGTGAACTCGGCTCTTTCAAGAGTATCGGAGATGATTGTCAAAGGCTACGCAAGAAAGTGCGTTGTCGAAGCCAGTGAATCTGGCCAGATCGAAGAACTCGATAGCCTGATTGAGAACATAATAAAACTCAGAGGAGTCTAGATGATTGAATACGGTGACAAAGTACTGATCCTGCTTGAAGATGAAGAAACAAAGTACTTCTCTGAAGTCGAGAAAGGGACAGTTCTCAAGACTCACTGTGGAAACCTAATGATTGATTCAATTGTGGGCAAGGAATTCGGAGAAAGGATCAGTCTTGGTCTGAGAGATGCGTATTTGATAAAACCGTCTATCATCGACGGAATCTTTTCGTTGAGAAGATCAACTCAGATCGTTTACCCGAAGGATATTGCGTTCATTCTCTTAAACCTGGACATAAAACCGGGTGACGTTGTCTACGAAGCCGGAACGGGTACTGGCGTAATGACTTCAGTCTTCTCTCGTCAAGTAGGTGAGTCTGGCAGAGTCGTCACCTACGAGAAGAGATCAGACTTCTTAGAGAAGGCCAAGAAAAATGTCGGGCACCTTGGATTTGCAGAAAGGGTGAACTTCGTAGCGGGAGATATTGTAGAATGCAAAGACAGTAAGATAGCCGATGCCTTCTTTCTTGATGTTCCCGAACCTTCTNNTGCCCTACAGCCAACCAGGTTCAAGAAACGATCGGGATTCTTAGGAATCTAGGAGTTATCGATGTTCAGGTATGGGAGATAATGGCAAGAAGCTATAAGACCAATCCCGAAAGGTTTAGGCCGGAAGACAGAATGGTCGGCCATACTACATACCTGGTGTTCGGTATAAAAGTAGAAGGGAGGAAGTTGCATGACTAAGAAGAAAGCCTTTAGGATAACGGCGTCGATCGCGGTTCTTATTGCGGTCTTCTTCCTGGGGGCATTTACAACTATGACGGACGATGAGATGTTCGAGAAGTTCAGTCCTGTGTTTCAGATACTTACATATATAGATCGAAACTACTACGACATTGAAAAGGTAGATTATGACGTGATTCTAGATGAGACTCTGACAGGTACGATGCGTGGACTCGATGATCCATTTGCATGGTATTTTGATCCCGTTCAAACCAGGGAGAATGAGCTTGACACAAGCTCCAAGTATGGTGGTATTGGTTCTACTGTTCAGTACAACATTCAATTTGATTGTCTTGAAGTGGTGGCACCTATGGCCGGGAGCCCGTCAGAAAGAGTGGGCCTAAGACCCGGCGACTTGATTCTTACAATAGATGGAGTACCAATTTCCGATGTCGGCTATTACGGTGCCGTCAACATGCTCAGAGGAGACCCCGATACCCAAGTGGTTTTGGAGGTCTACAGAGAAACTCTCACTGAGCCTTTCTTCGTTGAAATTACCAGGGCATTCATTGAAATAAGGAGCGTAAAGAGTGAGTTGATAGATATTGAAGATATCGAAATCTCTTATATACACATTACGGGCTTCAACGCGCCAACCTACGATGAATTCCAGGATGCGCTAAACCTTAGCAGAAACAGCGAGGCCTACATAATCGATCTGCGAAACAACCCAGGCGGACTTCTGCAAAGTGTTCTGAACATCTCATCTCTCATTCTGCCCAAAGGCCAGAGAGTAATAACGATTAGGTACAGAGACGGTCAGGAAGAAATATACAACTCATGGGGATCCAGATACAATGCCTACTTCAAAGACAAACCAATCGTTGTGCTTGTTAATGAAGGAAGCGCATCGGCCTCAGAGATACTTACTGGAGCGTTGAAAGATCACGGACTGGCAACGGTTATCGGAACAAAGACCTTTGGGAAGGCTGCAGTTCAGACTGTTTTCAATCTTTCCAATGGAGGCGAAATATGGCTGCCAACTGCTCATTATTTCACTCCAGATGGTAATGATATTCATCTTCAGGGTATAGAACCAGATATCATCGTTGAACCGGGTGATGATGTCCTTGAAGAGAACGGAAGCGAACTAACACTATCCAAAGCCACTATAGACATCGAACATGATCTTCAACTCTTAAAAGCAATCGAGATAATCCTCGAAAGTCCAGGAGTGAAGACCGTAAATTGAGAATCGCAAGTTTGCCAATCGTAATTTCGCTAATTGCCTTGATTTTCGGGCTTTTGGTGATATTGTATGTTAATCTGGAAGCTCTTCAGAATATCGGGAGACGGAGTGCCGCTCCCGACTTCTTTCTTAGAAACAAGTTTCTGCCGGTGCTTGAAGGTTTCAAGAATCATCTCGAAGCAGTTGAGGAGTTCAGCTCTGTACTTAAACAGCTAGAGAAGGAAAACGTAGGACCCTGGATAATGTCTACTGAAAACGAGGTGAGAACGTTTGTCAGTCCATACTTTGAAACCTTCTCGAGATTGCAGACACTTTTTGTCATTGAAAGCGGAAAACAAGGTTCAAGAGAAAGAGAGACAATCGACTTTTTCGGTTCAGCTGTAACCAGGCTGGAGTTCATCGACTACGGAGCTTTCCGACTAAGTTATATCCCCGGCTACACAATCGTTATGGAATCAGACTTCAATTCATTGCAGGAAGAAGGGTTCGAATTCGCCAAAGTCCATTATATGCACTCTCTCAGTCCTGGAAGGTTCGTTTCAGATGTTTTCTCCGGCAGTGGGCCCATTGTGGTTCTCAGAGAAGGCGCGACTATTAGCGAATCCTTCTTACAGACGGTCGAGAGATACTCGATACCATTTCTTCCGGTCAGATATTTTCTTATCAGGGACTGAACACTCAGCTTTGGTCGCTTAATATCGATCTCTGGCCATGCAAAAGTTGATATACTAGAGTTGCTTGTTCAATTTAGAAGAAATGACTGAGAGTGATTATTTGTTGCAGAGATTGAGTGAGTTCGTGGTAAGACACCGTGCAGCAGTAGTAGTGTTTTTCGTAATTCTTGGTGCATTTGGTGCATACCTTTCATTGAAACTGAATATTGATTCAGATCTGCTTAAGATTCTTCCACAGGACGATCCTGTCGTGAAGCAGTACAATCGCTTCATAAACGGAGACACTTCTGGCGATGTCACTTACATCGTTCTGCAAACACAAGACAAAACTGAAAAGGGAATAGAGAATCTTATTTCGGCTGCGAGAGGGATTTACGAAGGATCAAACGAATTCAGGAGTATCGAATCCTTTGTGAGGTTCGATCTAATGTCTGATCTCGGGCCTCTGGGCCTCCTAATGGTCGATCCAGGACAACTCTCCTCAATCAGAAATCGAGATCAGGATCTTTCAAGGACCGTCCAAAGACTCGTCAACTACGATTTCTCTGCTATTCGAAGCCTTGGACAGATGTTGCTCGGTTTTGAGGACCTCAAAGGACTAGTTGCAAACGAACCGGAAGGCGAAGACTTCATCAGCTTCATAAGACTTCCAGAATCAATTCCTGTTAACGACCCGATGGTTTTGGTTATGGGTATCAGGCTCGATGGGCCTTCTTCCGATGTATCATACGTGAAAAGAGTGATTCCAGCACTAAGAGAGTGGCTTGACGGTGTCTGCAGAGTTTACGGAGTAACTTATGGAATGGCAGGAGATCACTTCGGAACTTACGACTCGCACAGGCAAGTAAATGATGATTTCATGCTGACAACAGTGCTGTCGCTTGTAGGAATCTCTCTTCTCTTCTTCATTGCCTATTCAAGCTGGAAGGTTACCCTATGCGTTTTCTCTTCACTGGCTATTTCGATGTTCATCACTCTCGGCCTTGCTTACGTAATCTTCGGCTCTCTAAACATCATCACTACCTTCGTCACCGCCATAACGCTTGGACTGGGAATCGACTATGGAATACATATGATAACCAGACTTTCGGATGGGGCAAACAGAGAGAAGAACCCGGTAACTCTTTTGTACAGCTCCTATAAAGCTCTTATAAAACCTCTTTCGGCAAGTATGATAACGACAGCTCTTGTCTTCATGATCCTTGCAGTAATCAGCTCCCCGGCCATTCGAGAACTGGGGATTCTCTCTGCAATCGGTATTGTTGTCTTCTTTATCGTAATGACAGTCTATCTGCCCGCAATTTCGATCATGACCGTAATAAATCCTGGAAAGAAGGCAAACATTCACCTGCTCGACAGATTTTTCCTGAGAATCTCGAAGGTAATCTTGAAATTCGGCGTCGTTTTCGGAGGAGTTGTCTTCATGCTTATCCTGATGCTCAGCTATCTTGGTTTGAACAATATTAGAAGCTTTTCCTATACTCCACCCGGATTGATGTCAACCGACTCAGAACAGATCGCAGTTCCCAGCCTAATTGAAAGAACCTTCGGGGGAAGTATTATAAACACAGTGCCATTTATACTTCCAGATATAGATTCTCTAAGAAGGGCGCATGAGGAAATCGATCAGAACCCGAATTTCAAGAGCTCCTTCTCAATACTTTCTGTCATCGAAGGAGGAGAGGGAGATTACATTAATCAGATGCAGCAAGTTACCAGGGAAATCAATGCGCTGAGAGACTCTCCGTTAATTGAGGCCGTTTTCAAGAAAGCAAATTACTATGACTTCGTTGTAGAACTCCTTGACAGAGCGGAATCCATTGAAGGCTCGAATGATCTAATTGACCTTGCTACCGAGGTCATACCGGAAAGCCTGAGAGATCAGCTTCTCTACAAGGCTGCCAATGGTGAGACGTATTTCGTTATGAACTCAGAACCATTATCGATAATCTATAGAAACAACGTCATAAAGATTATTTACGACAGTCTCAGCCCTGAACTCAGAGCTTCTTTCGGAGGGTATCCCAAAGTTTTCCATTACCTGATGGACCTTGTGAGAATCATCTCCCTTCCAATATGTCTGGTTGCCTTCTTAGCAATCTTTGTCGTCGTTTCTATCGAAAGAAAGTCCATCATAGACGGACTCAAAACATTAGTTCTAATGGTCGGAATTTTGATGTCGATGTTTGGTTTAATGGAATTGATGGGAATTGAGACGACTTTTGTAACTGTAATCTCTGCCCCGCTGATAATTGGAATTGGTGTAGACTCACTTGTTTACGTTATACATAGTTCTAGGGAGAAGAAGAACACAGAGCTGGCCAGAACCTTCAAATCAATAACCATGTCTTCGGCAACGACAATGCTAACCTTCTTCTCATTCATTTTTGCAAGGGGAAAACTCCTGAGCACATTCGGTGTAAGCCTCGGATTTGGGGTTCTTGTCGCACTTGTTGTTGCAACCTTTCTAGTTCCTGTGCTACCATGGAACAGCAAAAAAAAGATCGGAGGTTGAGATATGCCATTACATCTTCTGGTGGCTTACTATGTAGTTGATCATGCATTTGTAAATAATCGAAAGCTTGCAAAGATGGATGATAAGAAGTTCTGGATGCATTTCATTTGGGTCGTTCTGATCTTTCTTGCCTTCACTTTCGACGTCTTTCTATCAAGCCCTCTTGGAATACTTTTACTGATACTTTCTATCGGCCTGACAGTCACTGTTGACATGGGCCGCAAGAGGTTGCCAAACCTCTTGATCGAAGTCATTGCGTTTTTCCTGCTGCTTTTTTTCACCTTACTTGGAAGAAGCTTCCTCATAGAATCATTTGTCACTGTTGAGTTTTCCTGGTATCTCATGGGAATGCTTCTGGTAACCGTGGGTGTCACGTACTTTCTTCGAGGGGCCATACTGCCGGAAGAGGCTACCGACTCAATCGGAATCGCTGAGAGAATGTCTATATTTATCTTCATTCTTGCAAATCACTGGACTTGGGTCATTATCTCGGTTGCTGCCGGGCTTGCTTTCCGGGCAGTCTTTTCAAGGGACTCCAAGAAAGAATGGATAATTAGCCCGCTTGCAGGAATTGTAATATCCTTTCTCTGGCAACTCTTTATGAGGAGATTTCTCGGTTGACCTATGCAATCGGTGACATACACGGTTGCCTTTCACCGCTCAAAAGACTTATAAAGGCGATCGATCTCAAAGCTGACGACACTCTTGTTTTCATTGGTGATTATGTGGACCGTGGACCGAACCCCAGGGGAGTCATCGATTTTCTGATATCACTTTCCGTAAACCATGACTGTCATTTCATTCGAGGTAACCACGAGCAGATGTTCCTTGATTATCTAAGAGGCGCCGAAGGATCTACGATCTGGGCTTATAACGGGATGGAAACAACAATCAGAAGTTATGGGAGTATTAGATCTGTTCCAGAATACCATATTGAGTTTCTCAACGAGACTGTTCTTCACTACGAAGAGAACAACTTCATTTTCGTTCATGCCGGGGTACGGCCGGGAATCTCCTTGAAGAAGCAGAATCCAAAGGATCTTCTGTGGATCCGAGAACCATTTCTGGAGACTCCAAACCCTATCAGGAACCGTACGGTTGTGTTTGGTCATACACCCTTAATTAGCGGCCCACTAATTCAAGAAGGAAAGATCGGTATAGACACTGGCTGTGTTTATGGAGGCTATTTGACAGCCTACAGAGTTGACGACAACTTCTACTTATCTGAGCTACTCTGATTCTCCCAACATATAAGAAGAGCGGAAGACAATTCTTCCGCTCCGTGAATCTGACAGCAGATGTATCAGGGATAGATTCCTCTGAGTTTTGTGGCGTGAGCAACCTTCTCTATAGAGTCAACATATGCGGCAGTTCTCATATCGATGTTGTACTTGTTCATTGTCGATGCTACGGAAGCGAAAGCCTCTCTCATTATCTTTTGGAGAGCTCTTCTTACGTCCTCCACATCCCAGAAATAATGCTGTAGTCCCTGTACCCATTCGAAATATGAGACTGTGACTCCTCCGGCATTTGCCAGGAAGTCGGGAACAACGAAGATCTTGTTTCCAAGAACTATGTCTTCCGCTTCCGGTGTCATAGGACCGTTTGCGCCCTCGACGATTATTCTTGCCTTTATGTTCTTTGCATTCTTCTCAGTAATCGCATTCTCAAGAGCTGCTGGAACGAGGATATCCACATCGAGTCCGAGCAGGTCTTCGTTACTGATCTTCTGTCCCTTCGGGTAGCCCTCGATCACTCCGTTGTTCTGATCCCTGTATGCGATCAGATCATCGATGTCGAAACCCTCAGGATTATAAAGTCCACCAGAAACATCACTCACACCGATGACTTTTGAACCCATCTCTTCATCTATTAGCTTCGCCGCAAACGATCCTACGTTTCCGAATCCCTGAACGGCCACCTTCGCCTGCTTCGGATCCATGTCTTTGTACTTTAGAGCTTCTTCGGCAACCACTCTTACTCCGCGACCCGTTGCTTCCGTTCTTCCCTTAGAACCACCTATTTCCAGAGGCTTGCCTGTAACGATTCCGAGAACTGAATGACCAACGTTCATGGAGTATGTGTCCATGTACCAGGCCATTATCTGAGCGTTAGTATTTACGTCTGGCGCAGGAATGTCTTCTCCTTCACCTATTATGATCTGAATCTCTGAGAAGAATCTCCTTGAAAGTCTTTCAATCTCGTTGATTGAAAGCTCTTGAGGGTTCACACAAACTCCGCCCTTTCCACCTCCGTACGGGATACCAACTACCGCGCATTTCCATGTCATCCAGAAAGCCAGTGCCTTCACTTCATCGAGAGTAACGTTCTGATGGTACCTGATTCCTCCCTTTGCCGGACCTCTGGCAACATTGTGCTGTACCCTGTGTCCAGTGAAGACCTTGATTTCCCCGTTATCCATTCTTACGGGGAAATTGACAGTTAGCTCTCTTTTCGGAAAGGACAAGACCTGCCTCATGCTCTGGCTAAGATCCATGACATCGGCAGCTTTATTGAATTGCTTAAGTGCATTTTGAAACAGACTTGTTTCGGCCACGAGAATACCTCCTCCATATTGGTGTTCTTCATTAGAATTCTATGACCATAATGAATACTTCTCAAATCGATGTACGGGCGAATGGCACCGTCTACAGCTAATTAACGTACTCTAAGTAGCCTTTTCTGTGCCAGTTTCCATTATGCTAATTACCAATAAAAAAGGCGAGGAAAACCCCGCCTGGTACCCCCAGAAGGAATCGAACCTTCATCTGCGGATTAGGAATCCGCTGTTCTATCCGTTGAACTATAGGGGCACATCGTGAAAATTATAGCATCATGGTTCCGGCTTTTCAATGACGCCGACTCTTTGAGTAGATTTAATTACGTAATGCATAATAATTAAATCTACTCAAGAGAATTATCATACATTACGTGACGTTCTGTTAAAATTGATTGGACAGACTTCTTAGAGCCTGCTTCAACAGTTCTTTGAAGCCTGGGTTCGCAGCTGTTCTGGTTGTCTGAAGAGATTTATACACAGCTTGCCGCATATGAGAATCATGAGAGGTGAATATTGTTGAAAAGAGTTGTAGCTCTTGAATCTACAGTTATAGCTCACGGCCTTCCACAAGGTATTAACTTCGAAACTGCTCTGAACATGGAGCGGGCAGTCAAAGAAAATGGCGGAATACCAAAAACCATAGGAATTCTAGACGGAAGAATTATCGTGGGTGTCAACGAGGAAGAGATGAGAAGACTTGGAACAGGTCGAAATGTCCTCAAGGTCGGCACTGCAGAGATATCCTACGCAACAGCGATGAAGAGAGATGCAGCAACGACCGTCAGCGCTACAATGGCTATTGCAAAATTGAATGGAATCTCTGTATTCGCTACGGGGGGAATCGGAGGGGTTCACAGAGGAGTAGATTGGGATGTCTCTCAAGACATCATAGAGCTTTCGAGAACTAGAATGATCGTGATATCGGCAGGTGTGAAGAGCATTCTTGACGTACCAAAGACCCTGGAGTTTCTTGAAACCTTTGGAGTAACAATCGTTGGTTACAAGACCGATTGTTTCCCGTTCTTTCACTGCTCAAAAAGCCCTTACAAAATCAATCTAACCATAGATTCCCCAGAAGAGGCAGTGATGATTCTGAAAGAAAAAGAAAGGCTTGGAATAGAGGGCGGACTGCTAGTAGCTAATCCTATTCCCGAAATGGACTCTATGGACTACGATGAATTGAGAGCTCTCATTGAATCCGCTCTAAAAGCAGCCGTAAAAGAAGGGATCTCGGGGAAGACTCTCACTCCATATCTGCTCAGCAAACTCGCGCTGCTGTCAGGAGGGAAGACACTTGATGCAAACATTTCCCTACTGATAAACAATGCCGCGCTCGGTGGTCTTATAGCCGCTAACTCGGGAGAAGAACTATGAATGGTTACTCCCTGAAAGGCGGATTTGTCTATTTGGAAGAGACCGGAGCTTATTCTCGCAAGGACCTCTACATAGACTCAGGAGAATTCTCTGCAGATACTCCTTATGGTGCTCAAGAGATAGATATTTCAGGCAAATTCGTTTACCCGGGATTTGTCGACTCGCATGCACACCTCATTGGAACGGGAAGAAAGTCTCTGGAGGTTGATCTAGAGGGCTGCAGCTCTATCGAATCGCTTGCCGATAGGTTGAGCGTTGATCGAAGGATAGTAAGAGCTAGAGGCTGGGATCAGGAAGTGTTAGGGTTTATGCCCGTGAGAGGAAAGCTTGATCTCATCACTTCAGAACCGACGATTATTACCAGAAGATGCGGACATATCGCCTGCGTAAACTCGTCCCTGATAAAGCTATTCGACCTTGAAAGGCTTCACGGTCTTGATGGTTCGGACATCGATCTTGGAATACTCAAGGAGAGAGCTCTAGAGGAGATGGACCGGATAGCAAAACTCTCTCCTGCTGAAGTCAGAGAAGCGATTGAAGCGGGAACAAGGTCCTTTTTGAAATATGGAGTAACTTCGGTACACAGCGACGATTATCACGGCATAGATTATGAACTCCTTATGGAGGCTCTCTCAAACGCGAACAAAATGAGAGTCTACGAAAAACTCTGCATCTCCAGAAAAGAAGATCTGGAAATGATCAAACATGGCAGGCAATTCGAAACTGATTTCTTCCGACTGAGAGCTGCAAAGATGTATCTTGACGGGTCGCTCGGAGCAAGAACGGCGGCGATGATTGAGCCTTACCACGATTCTCCGACCGAAACCGGCGTCCTCTATATGACTGCCGATGATCTTAGGCCGATCGTGAGGAGAGCAGACAGAGAAGGAATTCAGGTCTGCGTACATGTTATAGGAGATCGGTCACTGGAAGAGGCCCTCTTGGCTTTTGAAGGATCGAACAGTGAAACTCTCAAGCATAGACTAATTCACGTTCAGATCGCGTCTGAGGACCAGATAAGAAGGATTGCCGAGCAGAGACTAACCGCATCGATTCAACCGGTTTTCGTTGACTCTGACAGCACAATTGCACCGGAGAGGTTCGGGCCGATCCGGATCAAAGATGCCTACCCGTTTGGAAAGATGAGAGATATGGGAGTAGTTGTTGCCTTCTCAACTGACTCACCGGTAGAGAGCACTTCGGTAGTCAAGAACCTCGTTTCGGCCGATAGATTCTTCTCCAGAAAGGACAGCATAGAGATGTATAGCAAAACCGGACACACTCTAGCAAACAGTGTCAGATCCTTCGCGCTCAATCCGGGGGACCCAGCAGATTTCTTCGTAACCGGCTCAGATATCTTAAAGACCAGAGAAGATACTTTCGCGGACATGACATTTGTTTCAGGAAGGTTAGTGCATAAACTAGAATGAAATCAGTCTCGAACCGTAAACCGCAACTCGTATTGTACATAAATGCTTCATCTACTTTCTTTACGTTTCGTCACTTATATGTTAAATATAAGAAAACTATCTTGAAGAACACTGGCAAAACTGCTAAAATTAGTACAGAAAAAGGCGGCATAAGNNGACCGCCCGGTTATGAGCCGGAAGCTCTAACCAAACTGAGCTACGAGCCCAGACACAAAATTGATTATAATATTCCTCATGACTTGTGTCAAGAGGTTCAGGAGATGGTCCAATGCTAAACAACAGCTCTGTGGGTCTTCGGATATCTGCAGATCCGGTTCAGGAAATGACTGTGAAGTATCCTAGGGTTCTTGTAATAAAGGCCGCGTTCTCTCTTCTGAAAGACGGAAAGTCAATTGAACATAGAGATCTGGAAAAAACATTACAGACCTTGCTCTCGCGATAACACCAGAACCCAACTCGGATCTTATTTCTGGTTTTGATGCTTGAGATGAAAAGATAGATTCATGATGTCTGAGGGTGTCAGCCCGGGTATTCTCGTTGCTTGGCCTATCGTTGTAGGCTTTGTTCTTGTCAGCTTTTCTCTTCCTTCTGTTGAGAGGTTGGAAACTTCACTATAATCTAAGTTGGAGGGGATTAGATCTCCCTCGAGCTCTTCAAGCCTCTTGACCTCTTCCCTAAGACGCTTAATATATCCACTGTACTTGATCTCTATTTCAACTTGTTCTATCACTTCATCATCAACAATCGGTTCGGGATCGTAGTATGAAAGGTCCCTGTACTCAACTCCCGATCTTTTTAGCAGACCCGAAAGTTTTGCGGGCGTATCGAGTCTCGAACTCCTCTTACTAATTAATAGCTGGTTCAACCTTTCAGAAGGTCTGACGGTCACTCTTTCAAGTCTTAAGACCTGATTCCTGGTCTGGTTTGCTAATCGGGATACCTTCTCACTGAACCAGTCGGGCACTAGTCCGTATTCATGACCGTACTCTGTAAGCCTGATGTGCGCGTTGTCGTGCCTGAGAAGCAATCTGTATTCCGCTCTTGACGTGAGAAGTCTATAAGGTTCATCCACTCCCTTCGTCACAAGATCGTCGATCATAACTCCAATATAAGCTTCCGATCGACTTAGTACAAGCTGCTTCCCGCCATGCAGCTTCGCTGATGCGTTGATTCCCGCGATCAAACCCTGACCGGCAGCTTCCTCGTAACCACTGGTCCCGTTTACCTGACCAGCGAAATACAGATTCTCGACTAATTTGCTCTCCAGCGTTGAGTACAACTGAGTCGGATCTATATAGTCGTACTCGACAGCATAAGCAGGCCTGACGATTTCCGCCCTCTCAAGCCCCTTTATTGTTCTGATCATTTCGAGCTGTGTCTCGAAAGGAAGGCTGGTTGAAAGACCGTTCAAGTAGTACTCGTCGCTCAAAGCACTCTCGGGTTCAACGAACAATTGATGGCTACTTTTATCAGAGAACTTGATCACCTTATCCTCAATCGAAGGGCAGTATCTCGGTCCCCTNNAAGCTTAACATCCCCGTACAGCGGCGAGAATCTGAGGTCTCTCTTGATGATGTCGTGTGTTCTCTCATTTGTCCTGGTCAGCCAGCACGGATGATTGTCTTCAAGGACAAAGGGCTCGGAAAAGTATGAGAAACAAAGTGGGGTATTTGAGGTACCCTGACGCTCCATACTGGAGAAATCGATTGATCTGCCTGCTATTCTTGCAGGGGTCCCAGTCTTGAAACGTCTGACTTCGAACCCCAAAGCTTTAAGCGATGCAGTTAGCTCGGTTGCTGGAAACTCACCAAGCCTTCCCGCGGGAAACTCCNNTCCTGTGGTCCGATGAATATCTTCCCTCCAAGAAAGGTGCCCGAAGCAACTATTACTGAACGTGCAGAGTACCTGAGGCCAAAGTGCGTCGTGATGCCTCTTACACGACCCTTATCCACTTCTATGGACTTCACAATTCCGGACTGCAGGTGCAGATTTTCCTGCATCTCAAGTATTCTTTTCATTATCTGGCTATACCTGTTCTTGTCCACCTGAGATCTCAGTGCTCTGACGGCAACTCCTTTGCTGGTGTTTAGAACTCTTATATTGAGTGATGCCTTATCTGTTGACTTGGCAATCTCCCCACCGAGCGCGTCTATCTCTCTTACGACAATGCCTTTCGCTGGGCCCCCCACAGCCGGATTGCAGGGCGTCCAACCAACCGTGTCGAGGTTAATATTTAGAATAAGCGTTCTCATGCCCATTCGCGCGCCCGCTAATGCGGCCTCGATACCGGCATGTCCGGCCCCTATGACGATTATGTCGAATTCGTAATCTCTTTTATTTGATTGCATAACATCACTCCTCTATCATAGTATTGTACACAGAAAGGAGGCATTAAGTTGAGAAAAGTCTGTTTCGTTGACACTACGATGAGAGATGCGCACCAGTCACTTCTGGCCACTAGGGTTACAACAGCTGAGTTGGCAGATATAGCTCCTCTTGTCGATCAGGTTGGTTACCACGCAGTAGAGGTCTGGGGCGGAGCAACCTTTGACTCCTGTGTTAGATACCTTAATGAAAATCCTTGGGAAAGACTCGATGTACTCAAAGAGAGATTTAAGAATACTAAGCTTCAGATGCTTCTAAGAGGTCAAAATCTTCTCGGTTACAGAAACTACGCAGATGATGTTGTAGAGCTCTTTGTTAAGACGATGGCAAATCACGGGATTGATATTGTAAGGATCTTTGACGCCCTTAACGACCTAAGAAATCTGGAAAAGTCGGCAAGCGCAGTAAAGGATGCCGGAATGCACCTTCAAGTAGCAATGTCGTATACAACCAGTCCCGTTCACAACATCGATTACTTCGTGAAGATCTCCGACAAGGCTGCGGATTTGGGCGCAGACTCTCTCTGCATTAAGGACATGGCTGGTCTTTTGAAGCCTGGAACGGCTTCAACTCTTGTAAATGAGATCAAGAAGAGGCACTCTATCCCTTTGGAGGTACACTCTCATTTCACAACGGGTATTGCCGATATGGCTTACTTGAAGAGCGCTGAGGCCGGGGCCGATATTCTCGACACCGCCACGTCTTCAATGGGATTCGGAACCTCACAACCTGGAGTCGAGAGCATATGGACAACATTACACGATATGGGGCTATCAGAGAAGCCAAATTACCCTCTACTCAAAGAGATAAACGACTACTTTTCAAGGGTTAGGAAGAATCACAGTGGCACTGATGCAGGTTTCACTATAAACACTTCAGTTTTGGAAAATCAGATTCCGGGAGGAATGTACTCCAATCTAATAAACCAACTGAAATCTCAGAACATGAGCGACAGATTCGAAGAGGTTCTCGAAGAAGTTCCGCAGGTACGCGCTGATCTCGGTTATCCCCCCCTTGTTACTCCAACATCTCAAATAGTGGGCGTGCAAGCGGTCTTGAATGTTATGAACAACGAGAGGTACAAGACGATCACGAAAGAAGTAGAAAGATACATAAGGGGATTCTATGGAACACCTCCTGCAGAAATCGACAAGTCACTGAAATCAAGAGTTATGGGAGATGAAGAGTCGATTTCTCATAGGCCGGGCGACACTCTTGACCCAGAAGTCGAAAAAGGAAGAAACGAACTCGGCCTGCTGGCCGAATGCGATGAGGATCTTCTTATATACCTGTTACTTGGAGAAGTTGGAAAGAAGTATCTTAGTCNNGAGATACAGAGATTCTCTCAGAGTCGACTTTGAAGTCGCGAAGGATTTTAGAGAAGGAATAACGGTATATCCAGTTTGATTCGTATTATTAACAATATTCACGAAGATAGAACTGTATTAAAGCTAACAAGAGGCAACTATAGACTGCTTAGCGCCTTCATGAAGAATGGGGGCGTTTTTTTTGTTCAGTCCCTGCATTAACACTTCTTTAATTAACCGGAACTTTCTGATACAATTTGTTTAGGGTGTATCCCAATTCTATCAAAGGAGGGTTCAGAAGATGAGAAAACTCGCAGCTGTTCTTTTCGTGCTACTTCTAGTCTTATCTTTTGCAAGCGCAAAGTTGGTGATTTGGTCCTCTGAGAACCAGATCCCTGCACTTGAGAAGTTGGCGGCAGATTTCGAAAGTGACTATGGAATTCAAGTGGAGATTCAGCAGGTGAACTTTGGCGACATAAAGTCCAAGTTCCTTACCGCAGCTCCCGCAGGCGAGGGCCCCGACATCATAGTAGGCGCACATGACTGGGTTGGTGAACTCGCTATCAATGGCCTTATCGAACCGATTCCATTTCTTCCCGAAGCCGATCAGTACTACGATGTCACTCTAGATGCCTTCAGCTACGGCGGAAACCTCTACGGTGTCCCCTATACTGTTGAGGCGATTGCAATCATCTACAACAAGGATCTCGTATTCGAAGCACCGAAAACAATCTCAGAGCTTGAAGAACTTGCTTTCGAAGCTGCAGATGATGAAGTCGTGGGCCTGATCTACGCAGTTGGGGATTTCTATCACTCCGCACCTTTCATACTGGGAAGAGGCGGCTATATCTTCAAGGAGACTGCTGCGGGTCTTGATGTAACCGACATAGGCCTGAACAACGAGGGTGCGATTGCAGGCGGAAACCTCATCAAATCTTGGTTCGACAAAGGTCTAATTCCTGGCGGTCCAAATTACAACCTGATGGACTCTTTGTTCAAAGACGGACTGGCCGCATTCATTATTAACGGCATATGGGCAACCCCAAGTTACCGCGATGCGGGTATCGACTACGCGATTCTTCCTTTCAGCGAAATCACATTCGACGATGGGACAACTCCGAGACCATTCGTTGGAGTACAGGGCTTCATGATAAACTCAAAGTCTCCGAACAAGCTTGAAGCCACTGAATTCGTAGTGAATTACATCGGCAGCTTCGACGGCCAGTACGGAATGTTCCTCGGAGAGAGAAGAGGTACGGCAAGAGCCGACGTGTTTGCATTTATTGAAGCGGACGCCGGTCCAGAGCTGTATGATGTTTTACAGTTCTCCAAGAGCGCTTCAGTAGGAACACCAATGCCAAACGTTCCGGAAATGGCGAGCGTATGGGGAGCAATGGGCGATGCACTTGGCCTTATTATCAACGGTCAGGATACAGTGGAGAACGCTTTCAATTCTGCAGTAGAGAAGATCAAGACTACAATTGGAAACTGATTGTTCTCTCTTGACTTATCCACAAATCTTAATTTTGTTAGACTGAGCGCGGGAGACTCCCGCGCTCTGGTTTAACTGTCTGGAGGGATTACCTTGAGTGGAAGACGATTTGTAATCTTTCTCTTTTCTCTCGCTATCCTCGCAATATTCAATGCCTTTTCTCTATGGAGCATATATCTGTTATTTGCCGATGGGAATTTCGGCTTGATGGTAACAATGGTCATCCTGACTCTGCTAATTGATATAATTGCGTTGAATCCAAAGGGTTACCCGTACAGATATATGATTCCCGCAATGATATTGCTTTTCATTCTCACGCTATATCCAATGTACTACACTTTCAGAACTGCCTTCACTAATTACGGAACCGGGCATCTATTCACAAGGCAGCAGTCAATTCAAAAGCTTCTCAGCGATTACTTCTACATCCCGGAAAACCCCGAGGAATTCGAGTTTTCCATCTTTATCGAGCTCGACAACTATAGCCCCACAGACAGATTCATAACTCTTCTGAAGTCGAAGACGGATGGAGAGATGTATGCCACTCTTAGGCCTCAGGTAGTAAGCAGAGATGCATCGGGGAACATCACACTGGCCACCGCCAAGATGTTGGAGATAAAATCGGACAGTTTCGTTATCGGCGGGGTGAACTACACTCTTTCACGCTCTCCGGATGACCGAATCCTGGCTATCCTATCTGATGCCGGTGCAAGGTATATATACTTTTATTCTCCCCAAGACACCTCCACCAGGCCGAACGCTCCCTTCTACTTCAGCGAAATAAGAGGAGTGTGGCTCCGAAATGCCGAATTTACAGACTCGGAGGGTAACCAGATAAGACTATTCCCAAACTCTCTTTACACAACCTTTGCCACCACTGAAAGGAAGTATGCGTTAAGGACTGAGACTTCATTCTCCGCCGGAAGAGCCATTCAGGAGACCGTTGTCTATAACAGGCAGACGGGAAGGACCTTGATCGAGGAGAGTGGCTTTTTCTATGATATCGACGCAAATGGAAACGAGTTCATAGTTGAGGGCTACATATCTGACGTTGGTTTTTGGAACTTCGTTAGGATGTTCCAGGATCCGAAGATAAGGGACCCGTTTTTTCAGGTATTCGGCTGGACGTTTACCTGGGCCGGACTTAGCGTTCTCTTCTCATTCGTAATTGGCCTGGCGCTGGCAATCACACTGAATGATCGGAGACTTAAGGGAAAGAAGATTTACAGAACACTGCTCATCATTCCCTGGGCCGTACCTGCCTTTATCTCTGCTCTTGTATGGAGAAATGGCTTCTTCAACGAAACCTATGGAGTTCTGAATAGGTTCATTGTTCAGGGACTCTTTGGGCTTGAACCAATAAAGTGGCTGAACGATGCCTTTTGGGCCAAGGTTTCAGTCTTGATTGTCAATACATGGTTGGGCTTCCCGTACATGATGACAGTAAGCCTCGGTGCTTTACAGAGTATTCCCGAAGAGTTTTATGAGGCCTCATCGATCGATGGTGCAACGAGACTCCAGAGATTCAGAATGATTACCTTCCCCCTGTTAATGGTTACTGTTGCACCTTTGCTTGTCGGCAGCTTTGCCTTCAACTTCAACAACTTCACCGGCATTTATCTGGTAACCCAAGGTGGACCCGCAATTCCTGGAGCTTCGACACCCGCTGGGGCAACTGATATCTTGATCTCATACACTTTTAAGCTGGCGTTTGAAGGGAGAGGTCAGGACTTTGGCTTTGCCAGTGCCATTTCGATTATCATATTCATAATCGTCGCCGGCTTCAGCTGGATAAACTTTAAATTGTCCGGTTCCTTTGAAGAGGTGAGCAGATAATGGCCGTTGAGAGAAGAAAATACTGGTTAAGACACATAATCTTGATAGCTGTTGTCGTTGTGGTTCTCTTTCCAATGGTTTGGTTGATAAGCACTTCAATAAGACGTGACCAGGCAGCTTTCTCGTCAAGGCTCTTTTCAACCAGAGTAACTCTTCAACACTATAGGAACCTTCTTTTCCCGGAAAGAAGCGTAGGAAGGCTTGTTCTTGATCTCCAGAGTGCAACATACGCCACAGGAGACTACAGAGGGAAAAGCCAGGAGGATCTGAAGAATACAGTTGAGAAGTTCCTCACTAAATTCGATTCTCTTATGGATGAGAGCGAAGAAATGGTTAGGGCAGTCGAAGGCGGTACCGCTGCAATTGAAAGCAATCTGGTAGAAATGGAGAGCATGATAATCAAGGAAATGAATGAGCTGAGACTCAAAGACAAGGTCCTCTTCGAAGAGAGACTCAAAGAGATAGGTAGACTAGACGAACTGAAGACGGCCTACGCGGTAGGAGAAATTCTTCAAACTGCCTCTCCTTCACTTGAAGGAACCTATCCCTTCTACATCGGACTGCTTGGCGAAAGGTCATCACAAGTCATCGAGTCTCTCGAAGCTTACAGAAACCTGTACGAAGAGGTATTCCGTCATCGCGACGAGACGCTGCTAGCAATAGAAACCCTTGAATTTGAGAACAAGAAAGAAGTGGTGGAATCACTGAATTCTGTTGAAGATTACATATCTCTCTCTGGCATTGACTACTCTGAATGGCGAAGAGTTGAGTGGCTTCAAGTTATTAACAGATATCTAAGGGAGGTCGAATCTTCGATGCCCGAAGATCAAGCCTCCGAGCTCAACCGGATCAGGACAGGCCTATATGATTCCTTCAGATCTGCCGGTAACGCATGGGAAGCGGCAACTGCTTCCAGTGCAGCCCTTTCTGAAGAACTATCTTTCCTGGCGGAGACGGCCTTTGGAACCGACTACTATGAGTACCTGGCCGCAAATGAAAAGTTGGAAGCAATAAAAAAGAGCCTCGAGTCTACCGAAAAGGCTCTAGTAGTCTTAAATTTGGCATTAGGCGAACTAGAAGACTCTTTTGAAGTCGCATTTCCGACCATCGTGTCTGAAACTAGAAAACTCTCTTCCCTGATTCCACCGCTGCAAATGGTAATCAGTAAAGGCGCAGGTAATAGCACGGCTGTGGCTGAAGCAAAAGTCAGGTCATCACTCGAGAGAGTCGATTCAGCAAAGGAGACCATAGATCTTCTCCAGCAGCAGCTATCAAGTATGCAGAACGTCCGTGGGCTGATCACAAGTCTTTCCGATCTCTCGGATAAGATGGCCTGGTTCTCAGGCAATGGCGAAGCTCTCCTAAGCGCATCTGCAAACTCAGAAGTCTTAAAAGGAGCAGACGTGATAGACATAGCCCTGTCAAACTTGTCGAGGGTATTGCCTGTTCTTGAGATGAGTGTTGCAGAGTATATTGAGGTATCGGAGAGAACGATCGCTCTCACGACGGAACTGGAATCCCTGAAGAAAAGCATGGAAGACCTCGAGAACAGGATCTCTGAACTTCAAGAAGAAGCTGAGAGAGCAGAAAGAGAGCATGCAAAAGTCCTTGAGGCGATTAGTATACAAGCTGCGATGCTGTTTGTGGAGGAGGAAATAATCTCGCTGGAAGGCGCCAGAAATTATGTATCGAAGCTGTCTGATGTGCTGAACAACTACTTCAACATAAGAGCATCAACCCGTTACAGGACCCTTCTGTGGTACGATGATTTCATTCGGGCTGATTTGGAGGCAAAGGAAGGGACGGCTCTGCTGAATCAGCTAATCTCAACTATGAGATCGATGAAGGATGAACTTGCTTCCAAGGTAAACTACTACATCGATCTGAGATTCCTTGGGACTTCGGTAACTCTGGACGACTTCGGAAGGATGCAGGAGACTTACAATTCTCTCTTTCAGCAGGTTAACGCCAAGTACCAACGTGCATCCAGGCTAATATCCGATCTAATCGAGAAGCCCACAACCTATTCATCTCCATATGATGGCATATTGAAGGAGATAGACAGGGCCTTATTCAGAACAAATCAGATCTGGGCACAAAAAGAGAGTACTTATTTCTATTTCGTCAGGTGGCTTCTTAATTCAATAATCGTAGCACTTACTGTGTCGCTTATCAGCGTTGCCGTTGCAGCTCTCGCTGCGTATCCTTTCAGCAGAATGAGATTCCGTGGAAGGAAGCAAGGCTTGCTTGGCCTCCTCCTTATTCAGATGTTCCCTACAATAATGTTCATGGTGGCTCTCTACGCCTTGCTGCAGTTCATTGGAAGTTTAATTCCATTCCTGGGACTAAACACGCTTGGAGGCCTGATATTTGCTTATTCAGGAGGAATTGCCTTCAACATCTGGCTGATCAAAGGCTATTACGATACAATCTCTAGCTCTCTCGAAGAGGCAGCAATGATCGACGGGGCAACAAAATTCCAGGCCTTTTTAAAGGTGATTTTACCGCTTGCCAGACCGATTCTGGCTGTTGTGGCTATTCTGACGTTTATGAACATCTTCAACGAGTATCTGATTGCAAGGATAATTCTTCAGGACATGAACAAATGGACATACGCAGTTGGCCTTTGGCAGTTCTCGGGAAGATTCGAAACGAGCTGGGGCCCATTCACTGCCGCAGCGTTGATTGGAGCAGTTCCGATGGTCATATTCTTCCTCGTGTTACAGGACTACATCGTTGGGGGTTTGACACAGGGAGGAGTGAAAGAGTAACTTACCCTAAACTCGTCCGATTTGTGATGAGAGCTAGTTAATTTTCAGGAGCCCGTCCCTAAGCAACCGGGATCGGGCCCCTGAATTTTGAAGGTCGTGAGTATTTCGAACAGTGAATGTTGGGAGCGGAAAGACCTATGTCATATATAATTGAAGAGAAAGGATTCAGTAAAGTTTTTTCTCACTCTGTTCGAGTGTAGATACTAGTAAGATAGGAATCTGTCGCGCTCAAGATTGTCCAGATGGAAGGTGTTGCAGATGGAGTTCGTTTATCCCAATTACGACAGAGGTTCAATAGTAAACCTATCAGCTGCCATTCTGAAGCACTTCGATGCTGAGATACCTTCAGGGGTGAAGGAGTATTGCTTCTCAGAGCACGGAATTAGCATCGATGGAATAGATAAGCTAGTGGTATTCATAATCGATGCTGTTGGCTATTATAACTTGATGAAGGTTCTTGAGAAAAGCAGTTTCAAACACTTCTCTGTCGAAGATGTAAGAAGTCTGACTTCTGTCTTCCCTTCAACCACTTCCAGTGCTCTCACTTCGTTGTTCACGGCCACAACGCCTGGAGAGCACGGAGTACTCGGGTATCTTCTCAATATTCCAGAGTACGGCGGACTAGTGAATATGATCGAGTTGACTCCCTACACTCAGGATAGGGACAATCTCACCAGATTGGGCTTTGACCCCCTTAAGTACAATCAAAATCCAACTATCTTCGAATCGCTGAAGGAAGCTGGCGTAAGAGGTTATCATCTCACATCCAAGAGTTTCGTGAACACAGGACTGACGAGAATGCATTCTCGCGGAGGCACAGCCAGGGGTGTTCATGGATTGGGAGATATGTTCGAGGAACTCAATACCATCCTTGCTGCGGATGAATCCGAAAGTCTGACGGTTGTCTACTGGGGTCTTATCGATACTTACGGTCACAAGTACGGTCCAAACTCCCTGTCGTATATTTCGGAGACCGCAATACTGTTCTCCGCAATTGAAAAGTTTTTCGAAGAGAGGGTGCAACAAGACACGGCATTATTGATCACTGCCGATCACGGTCAAATCGAAACCCCTTGGGAGCAAGAGATCTGGTGGTCAAAGTTCGACGATATCTTCGATGAGATGTACTCCATGCCGGGAGGTGAACAGCGCATGTCCTACATATATTCTCTCGATAAAGAAAAAACAAGAAAGAAGATGGAAGAGCTTTTTGGAGACTCTATTGAGATCATAGAGCCATCCCATCTTGATGAAATAAAGCTCTTCGGCAGGCCTCTGAGCAATTCTTTCAGGAAGAGGATAGGTGAGCTCATTACCGTATCCAAGGACGACTCATCATTGTGTTTCAAATACACAGGTCAGGAACACTCGCTCAAAGGAAGGCACGGAGGTTTGACGAAGGAGGAAATGAACGTCCCTCTAATACTTCTGAGAAGGGATTAGTGGCTTTTTTCAGTCTTTCTATTCTCCCAGTTTATTTCGGCGATTGACTTCTGCAAGTATATCGGTTTAAGGTCAGAATAACGTATGAACTCTCCTGCAGCAAACTTCTCAACTGCGATTTCTCTCATCGCTGAGGGGTCCTGATGTCTCACTTCACTGCAATCAAATCTTTCGAAGGCCTGTTCTATTTCACCGTCAAAGAAGAGTTTCGTCCCTGACAAGTCGATCGCGGAGACTAACTCGGCGGTACTACTGAACTCAGTTTCTCTGACCGGCACTCTCTCTCTGTATTCTCTCCAGTAATAGTGTCCCTCTCTTCCGCGTCTCAGGACAATGAATCTCTCATCATCGATCGAGCTTGCCAGTACATCAAGAGAGTTAAAAGGAACTACGCGGATATTATACGGAAAGGCGATACCTTTGGCTGTTGCAATGCCTACTCTCAAACCCGTAAGGGAACCGGGACCAACACCGACCCCGATGAAGTCGAGTTTCGGGACCTCAATCTTGAGATTCTCTATCGCCTGCTCTACCATTACGGCTAACAAAGAGCCAAATTTGTCGATTTCTCGAGCCTTTATCTCCATCTCTCCCCTGCCATTACATGCCGAGAGAAGAAGAGTTCTAGAAGAAGTATCGAAAACTATATACTTCATCGCATCTCCTCAGCTGAGATTCTTGAAGCCTTCACCGAAGACCTCGGCATTGTTCACAATTATCACAAAAGCTCGTTTGTCTGTGGCCTTCACTATATGCCTTAACTGCCCAATCTCTCTTCTTCTTATTGATACCATCAAAACAGGTCTATCTTCTCCGGAAAAGCCGCCCGTCGCCTTAATCATCGTCGTGCCACGCTCCATTTCCTCAATAATTCTCTTCTTTATTGAATCACTTTCCACGCTAATAATAAAAGCCGTTCTTGTGTTGCCGATACCCTCGATTATCCCATCTATTGTCTTGCTTGTAGTGAAAATCGTTATTATTCCGTACATTGCTGCGATAGGTCCGAATACGACAATGGCAAGCATTGTGATTAGTGAATCGCTTATTAACAGACCCGTTCCTGTGCTGAAATTCAGATACTTTGAGAAGATCATAGCAAGTATATCTGTTCCTCCAGTGGAAGCACCGCGCCACAACACCAAGCCCATGCCGGCACCAGCAATAACGCCACCGTAGATTGCCACCAGCAGAAACCCGTCTTGTGTAGAAGAAGCATCGAAAATCGGGAAGTGCAGCTTCTGAAGAAGATCAACCGTTATGGACATCAGTACCGCCGAGTAGATCGACTTTATTCCAAAACCTACTCCCAGAATCACGAATGCGATAATAAACAGAGCTAGGTTATAAACGAACATCTGAGCTCCGACCCAGAAACCGAAGACCCTGTAGATAATTATTGCAAGCCCACTTACGCCGCCGGCGATAATGTTGTTCGGAATCATAAACGAAACAATTGAAACAGCAGTCAGTATAGAACCGACCGTAATCAGGAAGTAGTCAGCGAATACCTTCCTATTCACTTCACTCTACGACCCTTGAGTTTTTCAGTTTTGCGATTTGCTGTAGGAGCTTCTTCTCTTTGCTTGAAGGCTTGCTAATATTCACCCTCACCGTTACGAGAAGATCTCCACGCCTATTGCCGGAAACACTAGGAACACCAAGGTTTTTCATCCTGAATACCGTGTTTGGACTAGTTCCCGCCGGGATCCTAAGGGTCTCCGTACCTCCTTCGGGAAGGGGTATCTCAACCGTGGTGCCTAGTGCGCTTTCAACATAGTCTATCTCCTTGGTAATATACAGATCGTTTCCACTACGTCTGAACTCCGAAGGCATTTCGACTCTTACACTTACGTAAAGGTCTCCGTACGGACCTCCATTCTGCCCTGAATTCCCGTGACCGCCAATTCTAAGAGTTGCTCCATTCTCAACTCCTGCAGGTATCGCAACGCTCACCTGGTGTCTCTCCTTCACGTAGCCTCTTCCGCTGCACTGACCGCAGCGCTTATCGATTATCCTTCCCGTTCCGTTGCAGGTATTGCAGGCATGAGTGTTGCTGAACATCCCAAAGAAAGATCTATGCTCCTCTTTCACATAACCGCTTCCATTGCAGGTAGGACATGTCTTGAAACTCGTGCCGTCTTCGGCACCCGTTCCTTTACACTTGTGACAGACCTTATTCCTGTCATACTCAAGTATCACTTTCTTTCCAAGTATTACGTCTTTCAAATCTATGGCAACCGAAGCATGAATGTCCTCTCCCCTAACCGCTCTTGGACCCTGGGATCTGGAACTCGTACCTGACCTGCTCCCTCCAAAGAAGACATCGAAGACATCCTGAAAATCGCCGAACATATCGTCGAAGTTTCCTCCAGCGCTTCCAGGAGTTCTTCCAGAACCACGGCTATAGGAGGAAGGATCTCCCACATATCCGAAGCGGTCGAACATCGCACGCTTTTCTTTGTCGGACAAGACCTCATAGGCCTCCTGAATCTCTTTAAATTTCGCTTCGGCGTCCTTCTTGTCTGCGCCTTTGTAAGCATCAGGATGCCATTCCTTGACGAGTCTTCTGTAAGCCTTCCTTATATCTTCATCAGACGCATTTCGTGAGACTCCTAGAATCTCATAATAGTCTTTTCTTGATTGAGCCATCTACATCACCACCGAATGCTCTTATTCAGACTCGGAAGAGTTGTTTATGGCAACAACGACTCTTGCAGGTTTGAGAACCTTGCCGTTAAGATAGTATCCATGTTCGACGACATCATGAATCGCCATATCGGGAACATCGTTTGAAGTAATCGTCTCTTCAACTTCATGAGCGAAAGGATCAAAGGGCCTGCCCACCTCGGGGATTATCGGGGATAGCCCTTCGTCGAACATGAGCTTTTCAATGGATTTATGAATAAGCCTGACACCAGAAATGAACCCTTTCCTGGTCCCTTCTGCGTTTCGCAGAGCGCGACCAAGATTATCATAGATTTCTATGATTCTAAGGATCATCCTCTCTTTGTATCTTTTTGTAACCTCCTCCGACTCACGAATAAGAGCATTTCTATAGTTGATGAATTCCGATCTCAGCCTGGAGTTTTCATCTTTGAGAACCCTTATTTCATTCTTAAGACTCTCCACTTCATCTATTTCAAGCTCCTTTTCTTGTTTTTGTACGTCTTCCAACTTAGTTTCTTCCTCTTTTACTTCTTCCGACACATTTGGTTCATTCTCTTCTTGTATCGAGCCACCCTTTTTCTCTAGATCCTCGAGATTCTTGGTGTTCTTGTCCTCCAACATAGTTCACTCCTCCTATCTATTCGAAAAAACCTCTGACAATCTGTTAATTGAGAAGTCGAGATAGGCATTTACCTTCTCATAGTAAGTCAGCTTAGGCGAGATAACGAATACACTACCAATCTTCTCATCGTTTCTGGAATAGGGAGATACAAATACTGCAAAGTTTCTGAGCTCCTCTCTGCCCACTTCCTCACCTATGAAAACCCTTTGATCATAAACATCGCCAAAGGAGTTAAGCAATATCTCAAGATTTCTCGGATTCTCAACCGATCTTACGAGTCCGGAAATATCGGCAGAGTCCAGAAGATCGTTTGAAATTATGAACTCCAGGCCATATTTGTAGTACTTCTCTTCGTTCTCCTTATCAAAGATACTCTGAAGGAAATTTATTATGTCTTGCAATCTCCTATCATGCCACTGATCGTACCTCAGTTCAACGTCTCTTATTCCCTTTCTTATTTCCCCGATTGTCTTTCCTACGACTGCCATGTTCACGTACTTCTGGAAGCTGTCTATATCGAATTCACTAGCTCCAAGGAAGACTGTCGTATTTAAACTGACTCCAAGATCGGTTACAATGGATACATTAAGATAACCCTCGGTTATCTTCGAGATCGAAACGCTGTTCACCAGCAGTCTGTCAAACTTCGGCTTCTCAATGACCACAAAACCCGATACAGCACGTGCCAGAATTCTGGTCATTCCCTGAAGAAGATGCTCAACATCACCTACAGTGCTGGTCTGTCTTATTGCAATTGCTACATTGCTTTCTTGAAGATCCTCGGTGATCGTTTTCACTGAATCGAGATAGAACCTTAAGCCCTTGTCGGTCAAAATCCTGCCTGCTGAAGTATGAGGCTGATAGATGTAACCTAAAAACTCCAGCTTTCGCATGTCGTTTCTTACCGTCGCAGAACTATACTTAAGGTTAGAGTGCTCCAGAACCTGCTTTGAACTCACAGGTCTTCCAGAAGCTATGTATTCTCTCGAAATACAATAAAGCACTCTTATCTGCCTTGGATTCAATTCTGGACCACCTGTACGTTTTTTTGACACCTAGCACTCCCTCCCATAGACTGCTAATAAATGTTACCATATGCCGCCTCTGTTGTCAACTTCAGAGACCGATGATACAATCTATAAGAGCGAAAGGGGTGTGATCAATGAGGTTATCTCAGGTCATAGAACTCCTCGGTAACAGTGTTCTTCAGGTTGTGAATCCCGGCAATACAGATCCGGAATTTGATCATATCGAGAGTGACTCACGTGTTCTTAGAGAGAGAAACCTCTTTGTATGCATTAAGGGTTCGAGCTTTGATTCACACCTGGTAGTGAGGGAGCTTCAGAGAAGGGGCGCAGTCGCTCTGATAGCGGAGCTGCCGATTGAAGACGAGGAAGTCGTCGTTCCGATTGTTTACGTGAAGAGTTCTCGTCTTGTTGAAGCACTACTTACCATGGAGGAGTACAGCCATCCTTACAGAAAACTCACTACTATCGGTGTAACTGGCACAAACGGGAAAACAACAATTACAACTCTCATCTATCACGTTCTCTCTTCCTTTGAGAGAAAGGCATCTTTAATCGGCACCGTTAGAAATGTGGTTGGCGAGAGCGTTTACTCAAATCCAAAGAACACCACTCCGGGACCTGTAGAACTCGCTAAGCTTCTCCAACTGTCGGCGGAGAAGAAGAGCGAATACTTCATTATGGAGGTCTCATCACACTCTCTTTCGATGAACAGGGTCGAAGGTATGCGTTTCGATGTCGGGATAATCAGCAATGTTACGAGAGATCATCTAGATTTCCACCCAACTTTCGATGATTACTATAGATCAAAGATGAGACTGTTCTCGTTGTTGAAGACAAATGGAATCGCCATTGTAAATGGAGACAAGATAAACATTGCAGATATCCATATAGCTAGAAACAGAATAACAACCTACGGATTTGGCGATGAATCAGATTACAGAATCGAGAATCTCGATATATCGAGGACGGGGATGGACTTCACCATACAGACTCCATACGGTTCTTCCCATAGAATATATTCGAGATTGATCGGCGAACATAATGCTTACAATATTGCAGCAGCAGTAGCAACTCTAAACTCACTGAATTACGACCTCGACCACATCGCTAAAGCCATTTCTTCCTTTGGAGGGGTACCGGGGCGATTCGAGTTTGTTGAGGAGGCTACCAAATATGGCTTCGATGTGGTAATAGACTTTGCCCATACGCCAGATGCTCTCGAGAAGCTTCTTAAGACAGCGAGAAGACTGACTCCCGGAAGAGTAATCCTGGTATTTGGTGCTGGCGGGTCGGCCGATAAGGGGAAGCGACCGCTGATGGCAGAAGTATCTTCGAAGTTCAGCGATGTGGTTATACTCACTTCTGACGATCCGAAACTCGATGATCCCACCGAGATTCTTAGCGATCTCGAGAGCGGGGTAGACAAGTTCAAACCTTATCTCGTCATTCCCGATAGACGGGAAGCTATATCAGTTGCTCTCACCCTAGCAAACCGCCAGGATATGGTCTTGATAGCAGGACGTGGTCACGAAGACTTCCAGATTCTGCGTGACAGGAAGATCCCCTTCAACGACAAACAGGTCGTAAAAGATATTCTAGAAAGTAAGTTTCGGAGGCACATCAAGAAGTGATTCCAACATCGGTAATTGAAGAACTCTTGAGTTACTCGGAAGATAGTCGAATTGCTCTCGATTCCAGAAAGGTGTCTGCCGGAGACGTCTTCGTCGCGATAAAGGGAGATATAGCCGATGGAAATGATTTCGTTGAAGACGCATTATCTGCTGGCGCGACTCGCGTTTTTTCGAACAGACCGTGCGCGGATCCTAGAGTGATTACGGTTCATGATACGGTTGAGCTTCTTATGGAAGCGGCTAAGGAAGTCATGTCGCGCTCGCACCTCAAGAGCAGAATAGCGATAACCGGCTCCAACGGAAAGACCACGACGAAGGAAATCACAGCCTTTCTTCTTTCACAGCTTGGAAAGACCTTCAAAACGGCCGGCAATCTCAACACAGAGATAGGCTTGCCTCTCTCCTTACTTGAAAACAGGAGGGAGCTGCTATCGGCTAAATATGGGGTTTTTGAACTAGGTACCAATGCCAAAGGAGACATAAGAAAACTTGTGGATCTTGTTGAACCGAATCTTTGCGTTCTTCTAAATGTCGGCACGGCACACGTTGGAAACTTTGGAGGAATCGATGAACTGCTTGAAGAGAAGTTGTCAATCTTCGAATCAGGAAAGCTCTCTAGAGCTGTTTTGGGCGGAACCGACGAAAGATTGAGGAAATTCGCCGCCGATATGCCTGTTGAAACTCGTCTCTTTGGAAGGCATGACGCAGACTTTTCCATAGTAGACTTCTCTTACGACAGTGGCGAGACTTTGCTTCATTTCGACTGCGAAGGCGATAGATTCGTCCGACTTAAAGGTATCTGGAGTCTTGGACAGTTGATGGATCTGGGGGCCGCTTACCTAGTGGCTAACTTTGAAGGCCTCGAAGAACCTTCAATCTTCCTGAGCGATTACAAGTCTCCATTCAGAGATCGTTTCAGCGTCGAACACCTTCATGGAATAACTCTGATCAGCGATTTCTACAACAGCAGCCTCGAATCTTGGGAGTCGGCAATTGTCTCTATAGAGAAGCTCAGTCACTCCCGAAAAATCGCTGTAGCCGGCTCTATACTGGAGCAGGGCGAAGAAGAAGCTAATACTCACGAAAAGCTTGGCAGATTGCTGGGGAAGTTCGATATGACGATTCTTTTCAATCACGACAAAGCGATTGAGGCTGCATCGAAGTATGTAGAACCCTCGCTAATTACTGACAGTGTTGAACAGTTAGCCGAATGGCTATTCGAGAACGTAAGAAAAGGGGACCTGGTTTTTCTCAAGGCTTCAAGGGCAGTAGCCCTGGAAAGAGTGCACAAAGCGTTTGTCGAGATGATGAGAAATGTATAGGGAAGCCCTTTCCTTTCTCCTGGCATTTCTGCTGGCAGCTATTGTCATTGAGCCTTTCAAGAGATATCAAAGGAAGAAGAAAATAGGTCAGTACATTCGAGAAGAAGGACCGGACCTCCATAATTATAAAACGGGAACACCAACCGCCGCCGGAATTGTCTTTCTTCCTATTGCTCTTGCAATTTCCGTCATATTTGCCTTTAGGATAGAGGTTTTGCTGGTTGTTCTTGCCGGCGTTTTATTTGGCCTGATAGGTCTCGTGGACGATGTCTCTAAGATCGTTAAGAAGAACGCATCCGGTTTGAGTGGCAAGAAGAAGTTGTTGCTCCAATTGGCTTTTGCATCAGCCATAGTCTTGCTCATTCAGCTTATCAATCCCCATACTCACATGGCGGTTCCACTTTTAGGAGAGATAGATTTTGGCCTCGCCTACTATCCAATATCGACCGTGGTAATTGCTGGAATGAGCAATGCAGTTAACCTTGCTGACGGGGTAGACGGGCTGGCAGGTTCTATGTACATATTCTCGCTCGCTCCTATGATGCTTCTTCCAGTTTGGCAGAATGGGATAATCGCACCGATTTGCGGTGCACTGGCAGGATTTCTGTGGCACAACTGGTTTCCCGCCACGGTTTTTATGGGCGACACAGGGTCGATTTCTCTCGGAGCAATGATAGCCGTGATGTTCGCATTGGACGGACGGGAAGGCTTCCTTCTCTTCTTCGGTATGATGTTCCTCGTAGAGATGTTTAGCGTGATTATTCAGGTGTTTTCATTCAAAGTCTTCGGGAAGAGAGTGTTCAGAATGTCTCCAATACATCATCACTTCGAACTGCTCAATTGGAAGGAAAGCAAAATCGCTTTCAGGTTTTCATTGATCGCTTTTATTGGTGCAGTCTTCGGTCTGCTCTCATGGTAGGTGAATAGTTTGCTTGAAGGAAGAATCGGTCTTGTGGGATTTGGCGTCTCAAATCAGGCGCTTCTGAGAAGGTTATTAGAAGATAAAGATCCTCTCTCTTTGTTCGTCTCCGACAACGGTAATATTGGGGATGAAGGAAAGAGAATACTGAAAGAGAATCTTGTGGAGTATGAAGAAGGCGGACATACGGAGAGACTGTTCAGCTGCGATACTTTCGTGGTTTCACCCGGTATATCGCCCTTTTCCGATGTCGGCAAAAGGATAATTGACTCTGGAAAGCTCTTCACTACAGAACTCGAAATCTCCCTTGACCGACTGTGGTCAAAACCAAGAGGGACGGTCATTGGCGTAACCGGAACAAATGGAAAGTCGACAACCGTAACGATGCTGAATCACATTATCTCCGGAAAGAATAAGAAGGTCTTTCAGGGCGGGAACCTCGGAAACCCTCTTGCAGGAGTGAAAGACGACTTTGATTACTATATTCTGGAGGTGAGCTCCTTTCAGCTAAGATGGTTTGCGGAGGAAAAAATACGGTTCCACCTGTCCGCTATAATAAACCTAGGAGAGGACCATCTAGACTATCACAGGAGCATTGACGATTACTTCAAGTCGAAGTTGAGAATTGCAAGAATGACTGAAGGTTTCACTCTACTGCCGAAGGCAGTAGTCGACAGTCAAAAGGAGAATCTTGCCGACTGCAAGCTCATGCCTTTCTCTACTTCCTGCGAAGCAGACAACTGCTTCGACAGGGAACATTTAGTGGTAGCCGGAGTGCCGTTTGAGACTTCATCCCTTCCGTTCACCGGACTGCACAACTATGAAAATTCTCTTGTAGTTCTCATGATCTCACGACTCATTGGGCTGTCTGCAGAAGATGTTTTTGAAGAGCTGAGAAGCTATTCATTTCTCTCCCATAGACTTCAGCTGGTAAGAGAGTTTGAAGGAGTGAAGTACTACGACGATTCGAAGGCGACCAACGCCCACGCAGTCAGTGCCGCTCTCAGGAATTTCGAACTGTCGAAAACAATTCTGATTCTCGGGGGTCAGGAGAAGGATGAGACGTACATCGAGTTGATCGAACAGCTTGGTCAACTTAAGCACGTAGTAATGCTGGGAACCTCAATGAAGATATTATCTGCTAAACTTCAAATGAGAGGAATACCGTTATGCATTGCAGGAAACATGGCAGAAGCAGTTGGTATTTGCAGAAGGTTAGCACTCTCAGGCGATAGCGTAGTACTGAGTCCGGCCGGTTCAAGCTTTGATCTTTACAAGAACTATGCAGAAAGAGGAAATCATTTCAGAGAGATAGTCAGTGCATTGGAGTAGTCATGAAGAGAACTTATCTGTTACTGGCACTGTATAGTAGCGTCTTTATTATCTTTGGATTTGTGTTCATTTACAGTGCCGGAATAAGTATGGAGGCAAGACATCCGGGAGTGACTGCTTCGGAGTTCCTTGAGAGGCAGCTGATAGCTTTTGCAATAGGTCTGGCCGGCGCGGTGATAATCATCTACATGAAAGGCTCCTGGCATTTTAAGAGGGCCTTCACGGTTTATTACCCGCTTACACTTATACTGCTTGTCGCAGTTCTCTTCTTTCCCGATAGGGGCGGCTCAAACAGGTGGATAGAAATCGGAAGTTTCTCGCTTCAAATTTCGGAATTTTCGAAGATCTCCTTGCTGATAGTTCTAGCTAGATACTTCGGAGGGTTGAAGAAAAGGAACTTGGTGACGACGTTCTTGATTCCGCTGGGAATCCTTGCGCCAATCGCTATGCTCGTGTTTATAGAACCCGACCTCTCCACAACTGGGATACTGGTTGCGATCACTCTTGTTATGATGATAATCGGAGGAATAAAGCTGCGCTATATTGCGCTTGCGTTGATCTTTGTGGTTATACTGGTGCTTGTTCTCTACAGCGGAGGGTTTATAGAGGATTATCAGATTCAAAGAATAACCTCTTTCCTTAGTTCGATTACCGGTGAGGAACATGAGCAGGTCTCATATTCGCTGATGGCGATTTCATCCGGGGGCCTCACCGGAAAAGGGTTGGGAATGGGGCTTGTCAAGTATTACCTGCCGGTTAGCTACTCCGACTTCATATTCGCCGTCATTGGAGAGGAACTTGGCCTGTTAGGTCTTCTCTTGCTGATGTTCGCATATGTGGGGTTCATAAGGGAATTAATAGTTGCTGGCTTGAAGGGCTCCACTGCTCTCGAGGGGAAGCTTTACATAGTTGGGTTTGCACTATACGTGATGATTCAGGCTACAATCAATATTGCAGTCAATCTCGGACTCTTTCCTCCAACAGGTGTCACGCTTCCATTCGTTAGCGCGGGCGGTTCCTCGATAATGTCTCTGATGATAGGATACGGTCTTGTCTTCTCTATACTAATAGAGTCTAACGAAGAAAGGGAAAGAGAAGATGAAGAAGCTTAGGGTAGCTTTCTGCGGGGGAGGCACTGGCGGCCACTACTATCCCGCCGTTGCCATTTTGCATGAGCTTAGCAAATCTAGAGAGCTCGATCTGCTGTATTTCACAGTCTCAGGAAAGATCGACGACAGGAACGTCGAACAGGACTTCCCCGGGGCTAAGAGAGTACCTCTTAGGCTGACAGGCCTGAGAAGGCCACTCTACAATCCGGCAAATGCCGGAATACTTTTCTCCCACTTCAATACTGAACGCTACGTGAAGAGGCAGCTAAGCGAATTCTCTCCTGAATTTCTTTTCTCAACGGGAGGCTATGTATCCTACCCAGTTGTGAAGGCCGCTCATCAACTTGAGATACCGGTTTTTATTCACGAACAAAACTCCGTAGTCGGAATCGCAAACAAGAGGCTAGCCAAGTACGCAAGGCTCTTCTTCATCTCTTTTGAGGAAAGCAGGCAGGCTCTTGATATTCCCCAAGAGAAGATCGTGTCTTCGGGAAACCCGGTAAGGGAAGCAAGAGCCTCGAGAAGCGAAGTCTTCAAGAAATTCAGTCTTTCAGAGAAAAGTCCACTCATTGTCGTATTAGGTGGAAGTCTTGGATCAGAGACCATAAACAAGGTATTTGAGGAGCTTTACTGTGGAATGAGAGAGAGAAAGAAGGAATTGTCCTTTGTTCACTCGACAGGTAACGATGAGACGGCTTTCTCACTACGAAGATTTCCATTTGTACGTCCTTACGCTTATATAGAGAACCTTACAGATGTAATAGCCTGTGCGGATCTTGTCGTGTCAAGAGGTGGGGCAACCACTATCGCAGAGCTACAGTATTTCGGAAGAAAGGGTATAATTATTCCGTGGCCCGGCGCATCTGAAAATCACCAGTTTCATAACGCGCTCTCTCTGGAAAGAGTTGGACTGGGTTATGTTATACTGGAAGAGAAATTGACCTCCGCAGCTTTGGGCATTGCAATAGACGAAATGTTGCAAAAGGAAATCAGTTACAAACCTCCAAGAAGACCAGTTGAGATTGTGTTGGATAATATACTCCGGGAGGAATCGATTTGAAATATCACTTTATTGGCATTGGCGGAATTGGCATGAGCGCTCTGGCAATGCACTTAGCATCTGAGGGTAACCAGGTTAACGGATCGAACTATGAAGAGAATGAAAGAGTAGATTACCTTCGGTCGAAGGGCGTGAGTGTTTTCATTGGTCATTCCTATGAAAACCTTGAAAGTCCTGATATCGTTGTAAGAACAACGGCTATAAAACAGGGCAATCCGGAACTGGTCAAGGCGATTTCGAAGAGTATTCCAACAATATATCGAATGGAGCTGCTTAAAAGCCTTCTTTCAAGAAACACCTCTCTCTGCGTAACGGGAACCGACGGGAAGACTACCACTACCGCTATGGTATCCAAAATACTTGTCGACTCGGGAAGGGACCCCACCGTCTTTTTGGGGGGAATCAACCCTCTCTTGAACGATGGGAACTACAGAAAAGGAAATGGTATTACAGTTACTGAGCTAGACGAAAGCGATGGCTTCTTTGCTTCCTTCAAGCCGGACTATGCGATTATCACCAACGTTCGGGGCGACCATCTCGAACACTATGATAATTCATTTGACAATCTCAAAAGCCACTTCAGATACTTTTCCAGAGGTGTCCGTAAGTTGCTCGTGACAAATGCCGATGACCCCGTCTCCGAAAGGATATTCAAGGGAAGTCTCACTTTCGGGAGAGACAGAGGGCATTATCGCTTTTCGGATAGGATAACAGGAATAATGAATCAGACTTTCAGATGCTGGAAAGGCGATACTGATCTCGGCATTTTCAAACTGATGATCCCGGGCGAGTACAACGCTTACAACGCCACAGCAGCCGTTGCCCTAACTCATGAAATGGGAGTCCCAATTGAGTCGATCCGAAGCTCTGTAGAGTCTTACAGATCTGTCGACAGAAGGTTCACATTCAGAGGTCTCGATGATTTCAGGAACCTTTTTTTCTTTGACGACTACGCACATACTCCAGATGAAATAAGCAGCACAATTAGAGGTGCTCGAGAATTCTTCCCCGGGAAGAACGTTGTCGTCGTCTTCCAACCTCATAGATACTCCAGACTGGTCAGAGAAAACGGTCGTTTCGCAATGTCACTCAAGGAGGCTAGTGAAGTCTGTGTTTACAAGCTCTACGAAGCTTATGAGAAGGGGGAGTATGCGATAGATGAGACCGAAGTTCTGAAGGGTCTCAGCAGCTACGGAGTTCCGGCGGTCCATGCGGTAAACTACACCGAGATACTCGAATGGCTAGAAAAGAAGAGAGACGCAGTAGTACTCTTCCTTGGAGCGGGCGACATCACAGAGGCATCAAAAATGAGCGCTCTCAAACTCTGTGAAGCACATTAGCAACGTTTAGGGTTTGGCAAACGGCACAACCGGTACAATGTGCCCATCTGCAATCGTCTGTAGTTTCTCCTCTCAGTGCTTTCTCGAATTCATCAATGAGAAACTGTTTCGAAATACCAACTGAAATGTGTTCCCAGGGAAGATCCTCTTCAAGGGTGAATCCTTTCATATAACTTTCAACATCTATTCCAGCATCTGCAAAGGCCTGCTGCCACAATGAGGCATCGAACTCTTCATTCCATTCATCGAAGATTGCTCCCGATCTGTAAGCCCTAAATACTGCTTCACCGACCTTTCTGTCTCCTCTGCTGAGAACTCCCTCGACCGTACTGCTGGAAGGATCATGGCTGCTGAACTGGATTCCTCTTCCGGAAACCCTTCTGAGAATACGAAGTTTTCTCTCTGCTTCCTCTCCGTTTATCTGTTTAGAGAACTGGAACGGAGTATGTGGCTTTGGAATAAAGATAGCCGCAGAAACTGAGACCTCTCTGAAACCGACCGCTTTAACACGTCTCGCGAGCCTAACAATCTCCTGTAAATCTTCATCTGTTTCTGTGGGAAGCCCTATCATGAAATACAGCTTCACTCTCTGCCAGCCGCTGTCTTTTGCCGCTTTCACTGCAGACATAAGATCGTCTTCCGAAACGTTCTTGTTAATCACGTTTCTCAGTCTTTGAGAACCGGCTTCGGGGGCGAAAGTCAAACCCGTCTTCCTTATCGAAGCAATCTTTGAAGCTATCTCAACTCCAAAGGAGTCTATCCTGGTGCTGGGCAAGGAAAGTGCAACTCTCTCGGGTTCGAGCAAAGGAAGAACCTCTTCTGTCAGAACATCGATCGAGGAGTAATCCATAGTGGACAACGAGAGAAAAGAAACTTCTTCATAACCTGTAGCTCCCAGGACTCTCTCCACAGATTTTTTGAGTTCCTCTACAGCTCGCTCTCTGACAGGTCTATAGATCATACCTGCCTGGCAGAATCTACAGCCCCGATTACAGCCTCGCATTACCTCCATAACAGCCCTGTCGTGTACAGTTTTCATATAAGGGACGATGGGCTTGCCGTCAATCTCATAGCTGGATAGGTCGGAAATCACGGCCTTGACTACCTCTTTCTTCCCCAGCGAGGGAACATAGACCCCCTCAATCTCAGACAGAATTCTGAGGAGCTCTCCCCTTCTCGCCGATATAAGCAAGTCGATATTCTCCTTCACTGCCTTGCAGACAACAGGAGTTACGGCCTCTCCGTCTCCAATAACAAAGGCATCGAAGTAGTCTGCCATTGGCTCGGGGTTTGTCGAACACGGTCCGCCTCCAAGTACTATCGGCTCGATCGTTCTCTCTTTCTGAAGAACGGGAATACCTGCAAGATCTAGAAGAGCGAGGACGTTGGTGTAACCGAGTTCATATTGAAGAGTCAGACCGAGTATATCGAAATCTGAAGCCGGGGTATAAGTCTCTAGAGAGTACAGAGGAACTCCTGCGCTCCTCATCTGGTCGATCATGTCTTTCCATGGAAGGTAAGTTCTCTCCGCAAGAAAACCCTCGATTTCGTTGAGCTCCTTATATAATATCTTAAGCCCCAAGTGAGACATTCCAACTTCGTATGTATCTGGAAAAGCAAGAAGGATTCTCAGCCTGCCTTCGGGATTCTTCACTACGCGATTGAGCTCCTTGCCGATATACCGGCTTGGTTTTCCGACTCTGTGGAGGACTCCTGAGGAAACGAGCCACTTCCTGATAGACTCAGAACCGATCATCAGACTGTGAGCTCTGTGGAAAGAAGAAACATCAATCTCAGTAGATTGTCGTAATCCTCGATCGAAATGTACTCCGTCTCTGAATGTAAGTACCTAACGGCAAGCGCCAGGGGAACCATTTTGATTCCCTTCTGCTGGAAGGGAATCCCATCGGTGCCGCCTCCGGTTACCCCGACCTGGAGAGGTATCTCCTTCTCCTTCGCAAATTCCATCAAACGCTTTCCGAGACCGTAATCTCCCAGAGAGGAGGTGTCAGACATCCTGAGTACGGCCCCGTTCCCCGGTCTTACATTACCCGTAAGTCTTGAACAGCAGGCAAAGGAATCAACGGGAAAGAATAGGTTGGGCCTCAAGCGTTCTGAAAGGGCTCTAGATCCAATCAACCCAATCTCTTCCTGAACAGTCCAGGCAAGCACTATCCTTCTATTTAGGTTAACCTCAGAAAGCATATCTAACAGATCGAGGAGAGCAAGACAACCGGATCTATCGTCCAAAGACCTTACGGATACGTACTTGTCGTTGAGAATAGAGATCTGTTTTCTGAAAACGGCATAGTCGAGTACTTCTATTCCTAGATTCTCGGTTTCCTCTTTTGATGAGGTTCCCACATCTATCACGAGACTCTGCCAGGAAAGGTCTGGCTTCTCCCGAAGGTGTGGAGGCGTCATCCCGATTACACCATCTATCGACTCACCTGAAGATGTTATCACGTCCAGGTGTCTGCCGACGAGAAGTTCGTCTGCTATCCCACCGATCTTCTTGAAGTTGAGAGTCCCATCGTCATTAACGCCGGTCACAAGCAGGCCTATCTCATCCATGTGGGCGGCAAAAGCGATAATCGTATCCCCGCTGCCGACCTCAACAATTACGTTCCCGAGATCGTCGATCGAAGTCTCCACACCTTCGGGAATCATCTCGATTATCTTGGCTCGAATCATCTCTTCTCGTCCGGTCATGCCGGGAACAAAAACAACGTCCGTCAATCTATCTAAATTCATGAAGCCACCTCCTCACCAATTATAGCCTAAGGCCGTGAGTATAGGAAGTTTGACTCACAAAGACGTTCAGGACGGTTATAATCGTAAATGGTAGCGTTTGACTGCAAACGATAATTGATCTATCTTCAAGTCAACATATACGGACTTCATGAATGGAGGAGATTTTGTGAGCAATTGCGAGAGACTTCAGAAACTCAAAGACGAGTGGCAGAAGAAGAAAGTGATGCCTCTTCTCAAGAAATTCCCCGAAAGGAAGAAGGAGTTCAGGACTTCCTTCGATCAGAAGGTTGAGATTCTGTACACACCACCTGAGAAGGAAGAATACGAAGAGAAGGTTGGTTTTCCTGGTCAATATCCTTTCACCCGGGGAGTTCAGCCGACGATGTATCGGGGCCGTCTATGGACGATGAGACAGTATGCAGGGTTTGGGACTGCCGAAGAATCCAACAGAAGGTACAGATACCTCCTATCTCAGGGACAGACAGGGCTTTCCGTTGCCTTCGACCTCCCCACCCAAATCGGCTACGACTCGGATGATCCGATGTCCGAAGGAGAGGTCGGAAGGGTTGGAGTTGCGATAGATTCCCTGGAGGATATGGAGACGCTGTTTGATGGAATCCCCCTCGAAAAGGTCAGCACATCCATGACAATAAACTCCACCGCTGCGATTCTCCTTGCGATGTACATAGCCGTGGGCGAAAAACAGGGTGTCGAAGCCTCGAAGCTTACCGGCACGATCCAGAACGACATTCTGAAGGAGTACATAGCAAGAGGAACTTATATTTTTCCGCCCGATTCATCTATGAGACTTATTACAGATATCTTTGAGTACTGCTCCAAGAACCTCCCAGATTTCAACACAATAAGCATCAGCGGGTACCACATAAGAGAGGCCGGAGCAAATTCCGTTCAGGAGATCGCTTTCACTCTTGCTGACGGAATAGCATACGTTCAGGCAGCAACAGAGGCCGGCCTTGACCCCAACGTTTTTGGGAAGAGACTCTCGTTCTTCTTCAACTCCCACAACGGTTTCCTCGAAGAGATAGCCAAGTTCAGAGCCGCAAGAAGACTGTGGGCTAAGATAATGAAAGAGAGGTTCGGCGTGACTGATGAAAAGGCAATGATGCTGAGATTCCATACTCAGACCGGTGGTTCGACGCTTACGGCGCAGCAACCAATGAATAACATAGTAAGGGTCGCATTTCAAGCTCTGGCTGCTGTACTTGGAGGAACACAGTCGCTTCACACGAACTCTTTTGATGAAGCTCTTGGCCTTCCAACGGAGGATTCAGTCACTATCGCCTTGAGAACACAGCAAATAATCGCCGCTGAAACAGGTGTTACGGACACAGTCGATCCATTGGGTGGAGCTTACTTCATTGAAGAGCTTACAAACACAATGGAAGAGAAGGCTCTTGACTACATTCAGAAGATCGACGATCTGGGGGGAATGGTCGAGGCCGTCAGAGCGGGCTTTGTGCAGAAGGAAATCCTCGACAGCGCCTACAGATATCAGGTTGCGATCGAAAACAAGGATCACATTGTTGTAGGTCTTAATGAATTTGCCGCCGATGAGGAACAAGAGAGAGACATCTTGAGACTTGACCCGGCTATAGAAGACCTGCAAAGAAAGAAACTCGAGGAGCTGAGAAAGAAGCGGGATGGCGGCGAAGTCCGGAACCATCTTGAGAAACTCAAGAAAGCAGCTCAGGGAAGCGATAACCTCATGCCCATAATAATCGATGCGGTAAGAGCATATGCAACTCTGGGAGAAATCGCAAACGCTCTTAGAGAAATCTTCGGTGAATACACCGAAGCCGTGATTCTTTAGAGAGAGGTGAACATGATGAACAAGATAAAGGTACTCGTTGCAAAGCCGGGGCTTGACGGACATGACAGGGGAGCAAAAGTAGTCGCCATGGCACTCAGGGATGCGGGAATGGAAGTCATCTACACAGGCCTTAGACAGTCTCCCGAATCCGTAGTAAAAGCTGCCTTGCAGGAAGACGTCGACGTAATTGGACTGTCTATACTTTCCGGGGCCCATATGAGAATTTGCAGAAAGGTGCTGGAGCTTATGAAAGGAGCCGGAATCGGGGACAAACCTCTCTTTGTTGGAGGCATAATACCATCGGAAGATGCCGAAGAGCTTAGAAGGGCGGGAATTCTTGAAGTGTTTGGGCCAGGGACCTCTCTGAAATCGATAATCGAGAAGATAGAGGAAACGGTTAAGAAATGAAATCGATGGAACCGGCTAAGATTGACCAGCTAAGTGTCTCAAAATCTTTGAGCTTAATTGAAAACAATACACATTCAGCGAGGGAGATGATTGGGGAGCTGCCCGAACGCGACTACTGCGTGATAGGCATAACTGGAAGTCCGGGGGCCGGCAAGTCTTCTCTCACCGACCATCTTGTGTGCATTAGTGCCGAGGAAAAGGCCACTGCCGTTATCGCCATCGATCCGTCTAGCCCATTCACCGGTGGTGCCTTTCTTGGTGACAGAATCAGAATGAGACGGGCTACCGAGGATCCAAGGATCTTTGTGAGATCAATGGCCAGTCGAGGAAATGTCGGTGGGCTTAGTCCTTCTATTTACAACACAGTCGAATTTCTGGGCAGGAGCGGGTACGATCGGATCTACGTTGAAACAGTCGGAGCAGGCCAATCGGAAACCGATATAGCAAACCTTGCCGACATAGTCCTTCTGGTTCTTGCTCCTGGCCTAGGGGACGACGTTCAGACCATGAAAGCCGGTATTATGGAAATTGGCGACATATTTGTCATTAACAAGAGCGACCTCCAGGGAGCCGAACAACTTGCCTCCAGAACAAAAGCTATTCTCGAACTTTCTGGAAAGCGATTGCCAGTTCTGAAAACCGACTCGATTAAGGGCAGTGGCCTGAAGGAACTCTTCAAAAAGATAGAGGAGGTGCTGGCCGACTTCGCGAACTCCGGAAGACTGTCAGCAAGGCGAAACAAGCGTAACCTTTACAATAACTTGAACAGCGCGTACCAGATAATAAAGGAACACTACGCCGAAAATGATAAACTTGAAGAACTAATAAGGTATCTTCTTGAGAATATTGGGAGGTAATCAGATTGAAATCCGAAAGGATAGACCACATTGGCATAGTCGTTAAATCGGTCGAAGAGAGGCTTTCCGTTTACAGAGATCTTCTGAAACTCGAAGTCGCTGGTATCGAAGAGCTTCCTGAGCGAGGGCTGAAGGTTGCCTTCATAAAGGTTGGCGACACAAGGATCGAACTTCTGGAACCGCTATCTGAGAATAGTCAGATATCCAAGTTCCTGGAAAGCAGAGGAGAAGGCATTCACCACATCGCCTTCCGTGTTGACGATGTTAAAGCCGCAATTGAAGAGGCTGTTTCACTGGAACTCAAACCTCTCTCAAGAGAGCCTGAGTCGGGAGCCGGTGGAACAAAGATAGTCTTCCTCCACCCAAAGAGCACAGGAGGAGTTCTGATGGAACTCGTTGAGGGACATCACTGAGGGGGTGATAGATATGGCCGGTAGACTTGAAGAGTTTTTCGAGAAGAACGATAAGATTATCCTTGGCGGCGGTCAAGAAAAGATCGAAAAACAGCATAAGGCGGGCAAGCTCAGTGCAAGAGAGAGAATAGATATTCTCTGCGATGAAGGTAGCTTCGAGGAATTCGACCGATTTGTAAGGCACAGGGCAACGAGTTTCGGACTCGCAGATAAGGAGTTCCCAGCAGATGGAGTTGTTACTGGAATCGGAACGGTAAACGGGAGAAAGATCGCAATCTTCTCTCAAGACTTCACCGTGCAGGGCGGCTCTCTGGGGGAGATGCATGCAAAGAAGATCATGAAGGTTCAGGATATGGCCATGAAACTCGGCATCCCAATCGTTGGGATAAATGACTCCGGTGGAGCGAGAATTCAGGAAGGTGTTGATTCACTATTCGGTTACGGAGGGATCTTCCACAGAAACACTCTTTCTTCGGGGGTCATTCCGCAGATAACCGTCGTCTGTGGACCGTGCGCAGGAGGAGCAGTGTACTCACCTGCGATAACAGACTTCATAGTAATGACGGACAAGAGCTCCCAGATGTTTATCACAGGTCCTCAGGTGATCAAGGCAGTAACCGGCGAGGATACTTCGATGGAGGAATTGGGAGGAGCTCTGGTGCACAACACCAAGAGCGGAAACGCTCACTTCCTGGCCTCAGACGATGAGAAAGCGATGCTGCTAGTCAAGACGTTGCTGGATTATCTTCCTCAGAACAACGCCGAAGAGCCGTCAAAAACTGAGTCGATTCCTGGCAACCCTATTGAAGAACTCCGGGATATCGTCCCCGAAAACCCAAAGCAGTCATATGACGTGAAAAGGGTGATCTCACTCGCTGTAGACGAAGGCCGGTTCCTTGAAGTGCACGAGCAGTACGCTAAGAACATGGTAATTGGATTTGCGAGAATCGGTGGCAGGTCTGTGGGAGTAGTGGCGAATCAACCGTCTGTCTTTGCAGGCTCTTTAGACATAAACGCCTCCGACAAAGCTGCCAGATTCATAAGATTCCTGGATGCCTTCAACATTCCGATAATAACCTTCGTGGACACGCCGGGATTTCTCCCCGGAGTCTCTCAGGAGCATGGCGGGATAATCCGTCACGGGGCGAAACTACTCTACTCCTACAGCGAGGCGTCCGTTCCCAAGATCACATTGATCCTGAGGAAGGCCTATGGCGGAGCTTACATAGCCATGGGAAGTCAGCATCTTGGGGCCGACATCGTCTACGCCTGGCCTGGAGCTGAAATTGCGGTCATGGGGCCAGAGGGCGCAGCGAATATCATCTTCAAGAGAGAAATCAACGCTTCAGAACAGCCGGAAAAGACTCGACAGGAGAAGATTGCCGAGTACAAGGAGAAATTTGCAAATCCCTTTGTGGCAGCCGGGAGAGGCTATATCGAATCAGTAATTGATCCGGCCGTCACCAGAATCGAGATAATAAAAGCTTTGGAAACGCTGGATACAAAAGTCGAAGGAAGACCGTCAAAGAAACACGGTAATATACCGCTATGAGGTGTGTTTGATGGAGCAATATGTTCAGATTACCATAATAGGCATAGGAATCGTATTCCTGGCGCTGGCAATGCTTTATGTGATTTTCAACATTCTTGGTCGTCTGCTATCGAAGGAACAGACCAGCGTAGTGAAGGCCCTCGTTCCAAAACCAGTCCCTACAAATATATCCGGAGGGCCGGAGAAACAAGACGGCGATGAAGGAGAAGTCATCGCCGCAATAACTGCAGCAGTAACTTCATTCATGGGTCATAGCAACTTCAAAGTCAGAAGCGTTGCCTCCGTTCCCGTTGCGGCAGCTTCGCTTTGGAAACGCCGTGAACCAACCGTCTACTGGAAAGTGAGGAGGAGCAGGAATTGAGAAGATTCATAGTGAAAGTTAACGGCAAAGAATATAACGTCGAGATTGAAGAGCTTTCTTCTGTAAACGATTCTGGTTCGGGCGGAGCAATTCAGGAACCCGACACACGCCAAAAGGTCGAATCTGCAACTCGGCCCAGGCAGGAAGCGAGAGTCGAGGAAGCTCCGAAACCGGTCGGGCCAGTCAAAGAATCCAGTGGATCGGGAGATGAAATCAATATACTGTCGCCGATGTCGGGAACGATCATCGAGGTACTCGTTTCGACAGGAGATTCTGTCTCTCCAGGGCAGAAAGTAGTAATTCTCGAAGCAATGAAAATGGAGAACAGCATACTTTCAGAGAACTCTGGTACTGTCAAAGAAGTGAGGGTCAGAAAGGGAGATAACATAGACGCAGGCGAAATAATGATAGTTCTTGCATAGGGGCGGTGATCATCGCTCCTATGTCTTTATTTAACATCGTCTTCCGCAGCTTAGCTCTTGATTTTCTCCACAATCGACGGGATTGAAAGGAGACAGAGTGGATTCAGCAAATAGGAATCTGGCAACCAAGGCTAGAGAACTCTCTTTGAAGGCTTTCGGGGTCTTTCCAGACATTCCCTTTTCCTTCAACTCCAGATTGAAGAGAATTCTCGGGAGGCTAGTTTACTCGAGGAATCGGGGAACGCTTACTCCACTAAGGATTGAGATTTCTTCTTCTATCTCGGAAAATGAAGAGCTTCTCAAAAAGACCCTGTTGCACGAGTTGTCGCACTTCTACCTGATGACAAACGATAGGGATTTCTCACACGGTTCACCGGAATTCAAGAAACTGGCTGAAGAGCTGGATTTCGATATCGTAGCCGAGTACGAGGGTCTTCCAGTACACAGATGGGTGTGTTCCGTTTGTAAGAAGACAGTTGCCCTCTCCTTCAACCGCAGAGAGAAAAAAGGTCTATCTTCCTGCTGTAAAGCCCCGATAGAACTTCAGGAAAAATAATCGAATAAACACTTGCCTTTCTAGAAATTCATCTGTTATAATAATTTATACCTAATATCTAAGTGGTGATATTTATGAAAGCCTATAAGAAGCTCACGAAGGTGCTTGTATACTTTCACGGAGATTATTTTGTACCAGTAAGGTTCAGTTACGATGGTATAAAAATAATTGTAAATGCCGTTACCTCCTTCTGGGTGGAGGCCGTGGGGACTCAGAAAATCTATCATTTCTCAGTAATGACCACACTTGGAGCTTACAATCTTGAATTTGACGAAGATGCGAAGAAATGGTACAGCTATCTTCTTGGAGGGTGATTGCTTTGAAAGGAATTCCTTACGTATCGCACATAGATATGGACGCGTTTTTCGCAAGCATTGAGCAGGCGGCAAATCCGACTCTTAAAGGTAAACCGATCGCCGTAACAGGGATTGGAAAGCGGCATTCCGTTGTGACTTCGGCGAGTTACGAGGCAAAGAGACAGGGTGTGAGATCGGGTATGGCCTTTTTCGAAGCCCTGAAGCTCTGTCCCGATCTTATAGCCGTAGGAGTGCAGTCAAAGAAGTACGGTTATATATCGAAAGAGATAATGAAAATGATGACCTCTGTATCACCCAGAGTTATGGTTGCGAGCGTAGACGAGGCTTACATAGATCTCAGCTTTCACACTAAACTGGAGGAGTCGATTAACAGATTCATTTCCTTTAAGAGAGATTTGAAGGAGAGATTCGGAATAACCGCCTCGGTTGGAATCTCGGTAAATCCGATCATATCTAAAATCGCCAGTGATTACTCCAAGCCAAACGGATTCGTAGTGGTCAAAGACGGCATGGAAAGAGAGTTCCTGAATGAGATACCCGTAAAGGACGTTCCGGGAATCGGAAAGCACACGTTGATAAAGCTCGAATCCATGGGATACAAAATGACAGGTGAGCTTTTGGAAGGGTTGGAAAAGTCTCCCATGGATCTGTACACGATGTTTGGAAATGCCTTCATGGGATTTCTGCAAAGCCTTACTAAAAACCGGTTTTCAAGGAAGGAGTTTTTCAAAGAAGAGAGACCGAAGTCCGTGGGTCATTCTATGACGCTATCGGGTGATATTAATGATTTCGATCTTATCGTGAGAGTAACAAACTTTCTGTCGGCAAGGGTAATCTACAGACTTGGAAGATACAAGATGGAAAGCTCAGGGGTCAGCCTGTTCCTAAGATATGCTGACAGGAGTTCAAAGGCTCTTTCAAAGAGGCTGAACTTCACGATATCCTCGATCAAAGACATGACGGAGATCACCCCGTGGCTTATTAGTTCAATCTGGAACGGAACGGCCGTCAGAGCTATCGGAATATCCTGTTGGGCCCTTAGTGAAAAGAAAAATCAAAGACAGTTATCCCTATTTGAAAAGGAAAGAGAACTGCTCGAAACCGTGCTGGAAATAGAGAGGAAATTCGGAGAATACTCGATATTTCCGGGAAATATACTATTCCTCCCCGATATCAGAAAGCTTGAGAAACCTTCTGATCTCCATTACCAGGGCTTCTGCCGTCGCGAGGTTAGTTGCTAACGGTTTGTTATGAACATCACACACTCTTAGAAGGGCGCTCACATCCGGCTCATGGGGTTGTGCGGTAAGCGGGTCTCTTAAAAAGATGACGAAGTCTATCTCGTCATTGGCGATGAGAGCGCCTATCTGGAGGTCACCACCCAGCGGGCCGGACTTGAATGAAGTGAGCTCCAATTTGACTTTCTCCCTGAGGATGTTGCCCGTCGTACTCGTTGCAAAAATGTTACACTTCTTGAATACATCCAGGTGTTCCCTGACAAACATTATTAGGTCGATCTTCTTCTTGTCGTGAGCTATCAATGCTACTCGTGGTTTTTTACTCATGGCTACCTCCGTTTTTCAACAAGAAGATGATAACATATTCCGCCCATTGAAACTCCTGGCGGCTAGCTGAGGTGAATTGATCTGTCCCTTTCATTCAACGAGATAACAATATACGGACAAGCCACTACGGACCCGGAATCGACTGTGCGGGGCGGATTCTTCAAGGTGAGGATATGCGTATACAGGAGTGGGGGAGAAACCGAAGAAATCCTTGACATTCATTTCGATGAAAGAGAATCGAAAAGGGCATTCGCGGAAATCTACAGAGGCTGCTATCTGCTTATCAGGGGCGAAATAAGAGTTACAAAGAGCCTTCACGTAAGACTCAGGGACTTTACCGTGACGACAAGACCCTACGACAGAGATCTCGATATCGACATACCGAGAATACTGACACGGATCAAGAGCGATTACTTCTGAAAAGTCTCGTAATACTTGCCTCTAAGATCGGTGAAGATAGATCTGTCCACCGCGGTCTTGAATTCGTCAACCTCCAAGAGAAGATACTCGTCACCGACTCTATCGGTTATCTTCACATACTCAATCTTCGGGAAGTAACCCTCTCTCCTCAAAAAGGAGACGTGAATATGCATGAGATTAGGGAGATAGCCCCCTCCGCTGAGAAGTCCGAGCAACCTTAATCTCTGTTCGGACGGATCGATCATGTAAACTCGTCTTTCTTCTTCCGTTATAACACTCCAGGTGAAGTTGGAAGACTGGAGAAGACCTTCGAAGAACTGGTCGAGAAGGCTGCTCATCAGATTAGTCTGATAACTTGATCTGTATTGCTTCCAAGCCTCTTCCCTGACGACACTAAAAGTCACTTCTTCCCTTGAAAGATATACAAGAGCTATCTGGCTCAACTCTTCCGGCTCGAAAAACTCTATATAGAGATCTTCGCCACCCGCTATGATAAGCCTTACCTTCATTTCGAGATCAGTATACCCATTATCGGGAGACTCGGTATCTACCAGATGAAAATGCACCTTCAAAAGCGTATCTATGTCACCAGAATCCACAACCTGCTGGATGAAGAGAGTAAGATCATCGTAGGCGCCGTCCGAAGCAAAGCACAATGCTCCGGCCAGTAGACAAAACAGCATAATTGCAATCGCAGAAAGTTTCATCTTACTCACCTCTTCGCGAGATTATAACATGCGAGGAATTCGAAAAAAATGATAAGATCTGATTGAGGGGTGATGATTTGAAGGTAGCATTTCCCGCTCAGATGAGGGAGATCGATCAAAGGATAATAGATAAGGGAGTACCTTCACTGCTTCTGATGGAGGAGGCGGCCCGCAGCGTTTACGAGGAGATTGCAGACCTCAATATCCGCAAAGCCGCGATTCTGTGTGGAGGTGGCAACAACGGCGGTGACGGCTATGCAGCGGCCAGGCTAATGCATGCCGCAGGCATCGACGTGACGGTTGTTCAGTGCTATGCTCCTACAACAGATGACTGTAAGACAAACGCTACAATATACGTCTCTCTTGGAGGCAAAGGTGTAAAGCTCGAAGAAGAGTCGATCGTTGGCGACTTGCTTGCCGGATCCGATATGGTGGTCGATGCGATTTTTGGAACGGGCTTTCACGGTAGTCTTGAGGAGAAGATTCTTTCTCTCTTCGAGTACGTTAATCGTCTCGATGCTTACAGACTGGCTGTTGACATCCCTTCGGGAGTCTCCGGTTACAACGGTAGCGTGTCCAGAAACTGTTTCAAAGCTGATAAGACAGTGACCTTCGGTCTAGCGAAAACAGGTCATTTTCTCTATCCGGGGCGCGAATTTTGCGGTAAGGTTGTTGTAAGCAGCGCCGGCTTCCACAGAAGCATTATGGATTCTCTCGCCGATTCAGAAGTTATAGACGATGAGATGGCTTCAGAACTTCTTCCGGAGAGAGCTCGCAACAGCTACAAGGGAAGCTACGGCTCTGTTCTTGTTATTGGAGGAAGCGAAGTCTACACAGGGGCGCCATTCTTGGCAGCCATAGGAGCCTTCCGGTCGGGTTGCGGGCTTGTATACACGTACACTCCTAAAGGCTCTGCAAACGTTATCCGAAACAACTTGCCTGAGGCGATTGCCATGATAAGCAGCGGAGATACTCTCGTCCCAAGAGATGTCGATTACCTTTCAGAAGCTATCGATAAGATTGACAGTATCGTGCTCGGTCCCGGCATTGGAAGAAGTGAAGGGAGCATCGAGTTCGTATTGAAGTTCCTGAAATCCTTCCCGGAGAAGAAATTTGTTGTGGATGCTGATGCGCTGTTTGCACTCGTGAATGATCTCTCGATCTTGGGTCGATCTCGAAATGTACTCATTACTCCTCATATCGGAGAGTTTGCTCGCTTGAATGAAGGAAGAACAGATCTTGCTTCCTTCATTGAGTTCTGTTCACGCCTAAGTATGAACGCCATCCTTAAGGGAGCTTCATCTGTCTTTTGCAATGAGAATGGAAGGATAATTATCAACACGGCCGGGAGCACGGCTCTCGCAAAAGCCGGGAGCGGTGATTTGCTGGCAGGAACTATCGCTGGATTTGCTGCGCAGACAGGCGATCTGGAACGCTCCGGCGTTCTCGGTATGTACTTGATGGGAAGAGCGGCCGAACTGTCAGATCTCTGCGAACCGTGCAACTCGGCATCAAAGATCTCTGAATCTTACTCGCTCGTATTTGAGCATTTGAGAAAGATGGAGAGAAGGCTTCATGGAACTCGGCCATAACATATCGCAACGTTTGGAGCAGAAGCTTGGCCTTTCGCTCAAGGCTCAGCAGGCTCTCAAACTCCTTCAGCTCAATTCACTGGAAATCTCTGCTGAGCTTGAAGAGATCGTGCAAGCAAATCCTCTTCTGGAAATGAAAAGAGAGGATTACGAGCTTATTGAAGACATAGGTGATTCCGAAAAAGAACCTGAGGATGAAGAGAATACGGATGGAGGCGACTTTTACTCGCTTCCTGCAAGCAACTCAATATATATGAAATCCGAGAGCACCGATCGAGACGGTTGGGACTTTGACAGAATCGAGACCCAGCAACCGACCTTCAAAGAGATTCTGAGAGATTTCGGCTTCTATATCCTGGACGATGACCAGTTCTGTCTCTTCGAAGTATTGCTCGACAATATGGACGACCTCGGCATGCTAACAGCAGAACTGAAAGAGATTGCCGACCTGAACAATTGCTCTATAGAAGAACTTTCAGCAGTAATTTTGATAATGAGGGATTCAGGCTTTGACGGCGTCTTCGCTTCCAGTCTGAAAGAACTCGAAGCTCTCATAGGTCCCGGTCTCTTCCCGTCTTCGGGATACAGCGACGGCGCATTTGTCAGATACGTGGAGCCTGATCTTTACATTGAATTTCTGGATGAGAAGTTCATAGTTACCGTTAGAGACTACTCACTCGTCCTGAATGTAGACCCATCATACGAGGAGATTCTTCAGTACGGCGAGAAGATTGCTAGAAAATACATAGAAGAGAAACTTGAGGAGGCGAAGTTCTACATAACTGCCCTCGAAAGGAGAAAGGCCACCCTTATCACAATAGGCAATGAAATAGTGATGAGAAACGCACCCTTCCTCTTGAAAACGAGCGACAAGATCAGGCCCCTGAAGATGAATGTGATTGCTGACAAGATAGGGGTTGTGGTCTCTACAATTAGTCGCGCCGTGAAGGATAAGTTTGTCCAGACACCGGTAGGAACCTTCCCGATAAGGTATTTTTTCGGTAATGTACAAGAGAAGGAACAAGCACTGGAAGTGATTGCGGAGATCGTGAAAGAGGACCCCGGAATTTCCGATTCACAGCTTGTGGTTGAGCTGAAGAATAGGGACATCTGCATTGCAAGAAGAACTGTAAACAAATATAGAAACCAGCTGGGATTAGGAAAAACGAAATGATAACAAAAGCTGTGTTGTTTGTCGGTGGGCAGTACATTTCTTCAACAGAATTCTACTTGAGGAAGCTACATGAGACTCCTTTTGTAGCAGCGGCAGATTCGGGTGCCGAGACGTTGAAGCGCCTCGGAATTCATCCTCACCTTCTTGTGGGCGACATGGATTCTGTAAGCGAAAGCACTCTTTCCTGGTGCAGAAGTGAAGGTTCCCTTGTCTTGATATACCCGCCTGAAAAAGATGATACAGATACTCAGATCGCGCTTCAGGCCCTTGAAGAACGGGGCATAGCGGAGGTGGAGATCTTCGGCGCCACAGGTCTGCGCCTCGATCACTTCATGGGTACTCTTGCTTCGATCTACGGTGCGCGGAACTCCTTGAAAGCAACAATAGTGGAGGATAGTGTAGAGATCGGAATGGTATCCAAAGAGCTTATCTCCTCAGTAGAACTAGGCGAGACCTGGTCTCTGTTCCCCTTCGGAGGACAGCCGACCATGATCAGTATAAAGGGCTTCAAATACCCTTTGAGAGATGCATTTCTTGAGTACGGGAACCCGCTTGGAGTTTCAAACGAGACAATAGAAAGAGAAGTGCGGATTCTCTGCAAAGGAGGTACCGCCCTATACTTCAGATGGTTGAAAGAGCGATAGTAATATCCGACACGCATGGTTCGTTGACGAGAGTGAAGAAAGTACTTACTGAAGTGGACGAAAACACTCTCGTTATTCACTGCGGGGACTATCTCTATCACGGGCCGAGAAACCCTCTGCCAGAAGGCTACGATCCCATGGCGCTTGCCGATTTTCTAGGGAAATTGTCCAACAGAATCATTGGAGTTAGGGGAAACTGCGATAGCGAAATTGATCTATCGCTGGTCGGTCAGGAAGATGCTCCAAGCGCCCGTTCTCTGTTGATAAACGATCTCGAACTATTCGTAACGCACGGTCACAAGAACTACTGCTTTCCCAACGATCGCGGTTTGGTGATATCCGGTCACACTCACATCTCGCGACTCTCGAGCAATGATGGCCTGATCTTCCTCAATCCCGGCAGTCCCTCACTACCCAAGGATGAAACGGGAGGTTCATACGGAATAATCGATTTCAGAAAGCAAACTGTGTCTCTCAAGAATCTCGAAGGTCTGGAGCTTCTCGTGTTACCCTTCTAGGAGCGCGAATCTTCCCTAAACATGTTACTGAACCCATGATATAATAAATATCTGGGTGATGAATATGGTTTTGAGATGGCATGGACATTCGTGTTTTTCGCTTGAGTGCGATGGAAAGACTCTTCTAATCGATCCCTTCGATGAGGGAGTCGGTTATGATATGCCCGCGGTGAAGCCGGACATTATTCTGGAATCCCATCAGCACCATGATCATAACGCGCATGATCGATTCCAACCCGGATATGTTCTAGTCAACACGCCAGACAGCAGAAACGCATATGGCTTTGCAATAACGGGTCATTCGGTTTTTCACGATGACGTTCAGGGCAAGAAACGCGGCAAGAACATCGTTTTTGAAGTCACAACTCCGGATGGGTTCAGGGTCGTTCATTGCGGAGACCTCGGCCACAGATTGGATTCGAAAATGATCGAGGCGTTGAAGAATCCAGATGTTCTCCTAGTACCTGTTGGCGGTGTCTACACAATCGATGGTGGATTGGCACGAGAACTGACGAGAGACCTCGCTCCGTTCTGTGTAATTCCTATGCATTTTAAGACAGAAGACCTGACTTTCGAGCTGGGAAAGGTCGAAGAGTTCCTTGCAGGCGATCCCTTCGAACAACTCGACGAACTAAGACTTGAAGAAAAGGCCGACGTGGGAACTAGANNCTAGAATAGTCGTCCTCAGATATCATTGATCGAGGGCATAATATGGATGAAAAGAGAGTTCTATCTCTCCTAGGAATAGGCAGAAGAGCAAACAAGGTTGTGTTTGGTAAAGAGCAACTTAGGGGTTATTTGAGGCAGCCGTTAAGAAGAAAGTTTCTCATTCTGGCTTGCGATACCAGCGATTCGATAAAGGAAGACTGGGTTAAGAGATGCAAGAGCCACGGGGCAAGCTGTATTCTTCTCAAAGAACACGACCGCATCGCTCTGGGAAAGGCCATCGGCAAAGACAACATCTCTGCAGTGGCAGTTGCCGATGATGGCCTTGCAGAGGAAATCTCAAAGATAATGACACAGGCGGGAGGTGACTGAGCTATGCCAAAAGCCAGAGTGTACGAACTTGCTAAGAGACTTAACATAACGGCAAGAGAGCTGTTGGATGAACTTGAGGAGCTCGGTGTTACCGTCAAGAACCATATGTCCGTTCTTGACGAGGAGACCGTTAATATCATCGTTGGTCTCTATGAGGAAGAAAAGAAGGAGATCTTAAGGAAGGTCGAAAAGGCAAAGAATAAGATTCAGGAGAAAGAAGTAAAGAATCTTGAGAAGAAATTGGTCTCGAAAGAGGAGCCGGCGACCGAGAAAAAAATTCCGGTTGAGCATAAAGTAAGAACGATCAAGCTGAAGAGCAACGAATTCAAGCTCGACATACTCGCCAAGAAGATGAACGTTCAGATCTCCAAGGTGATAAAGGATCAGTTCATGAACGGGATAATACTTCGCCCCGGCCAGATTATCTCGCTTGAAGACGCGGTAAAAATTGCCAAGAATTACGAATGGGAAGTGGAGCTGGTTCATGAAGAAGAGATGAATCCCTTTGAGAGCATCTCGAGTTCTTACGCGGAATCTTACAAAGAAAGCTCAAGACTGGTTCAGAGGCCCCCGGTCGTCACGGTTATGGGGCACGTTGACCATGGGAAGACTACGCTTCTCGACAGAATTAGAAAGGCCAAGGTCGCCGAAGACGAAATCGGAGGCATTACCCAGACCATAGGTGCTTACCAGGTCGAGATAAGAAACAAGAAGATCACGTTCATTGATACGCCCGGGCACGAGGCATTCACCGAAATGAGAGCGCGCGGAGCTCAGGCAACGGATATCGTAGTTCTTGTTGTAGCGGCCGACGACGGTGTTATGCCGCAGACTATAGAGGCTTACAACCACGCGAAGACAGCAAATGTGCCCATAATTGTCGCGATAAACAAGATAGACAAACCAAACGCAAACATAGACCTTACTAAGCAACAGCTCGCCTCGAAGCTGGGCCTCGTTCCTGAAGACTGGGGCGGGGACACTGTAACAGTTCCTGTATCTGCGAAAACAGGCAAGGGCGTTGAGGATGTTCTTGAGATGATCCTTCTTGTAGCCGAAGTAGCAGATGTGAAGTGCATTCCCGAAGGAAACGCAAGAGGAATCATTATTGACTCAAGATTGGACAAGGCCGTAGGTCCCCTGGCAACTCTCATTGTAAAAGACGGGATTTTAAGACCTGGCGACTACGTTGTTGCCGGTTCTGCCTCAGGCAGAGTGAAGGCACTGATTAACGAATACGGGAAGCGAATCAAAGAAGCCCATCCTTCAGATCCTGTGCAGATTATTGGCTTCGACGAGGTTCCCGATGTCCACAGCATTGTGTACGCGGTTGAAAGCCTTGATACTTCAAGATCGCTTGCCGAATACGCAAAGAATCAGGCTCAGAAAGAAAAATCCGTTACCACCAGGCACCATATCAGGCTTGAAGAATTCCTCTCAACGACTGGCAGCACTGACGAGAAGAAGGATCTCAATGTGATACTGAAAGCCGATTCCTTCGGTACAGTCGAGGCTCTGAAGCAGGCCTTGGCCAAGCTAGAGAATAACGACGTCAGGATTGAGGTCGTCCATTCTGGTATCGGCTCTGTAAACTCGAGTGACGTAATGCTGGCATCTGCCTCCGATGCCGTAATAATGGGCTTCAAAGTTAAACCCGATGCCCAGGCAAGAAAACAGGCAGAAGTTGAGGGCGTACAGATCAAAGTTTATGAGATCATCTTTAACTTGATAGACGACCTCAAGAAAGCCCTTGAGGGTCTCCTAGAACCCGAGGAAGTCGATGAAGTGATCGGCCATGGACACATAAAGCAGTTGTTCAGAATCAATAAAGTTGGAACTATAGCCGGTGTTCAGGTGGACGATGGACACGTGCTTAAGAAAGGCAGGATGAGAGTATACAGAAAGAACGAGGAAATCGCAGACGTAGCGATCGAAGTGCTCAAGCATTACAAAGACGATGCGAGCAGGGTAGATGCCCCAAAGGAGTGCGGAATAAAGGCACTCGGCTTTGATGACTTCCAGGAAGAAGATCAACTAGAGTTTCACAGCAAGAAGAGCGTAAAGAGAACAATAGATTTCACCGAATAGGTCCCTGATAGATGAATGAGGTCCCTTAACGGGGCCTTTTTTTTTGGAGAAAACGAGGTTCGAAGTGTGCCAAAACAGACTACGTTCGCCGTCGAACGGTTCTCCGAGGAAAACGTTATTCGTTCCAGAGCGAGGAT
>NZ_DJHG01000089.1:0-2278 GCF_002432955.1 Mesotoga sp. UBA5825
GATTGGCAGGATTAGAATTATCTATTTCTGACTTACCTCCAGTAGATTTGATGCATTTCCAGCCATTCTCGCTTTTCCAGTTTTTTCTCGCTGCGTCGAGAAGAACCTGTGTTCCGAGTATGTTGGTCTTCAAGAATATCTGGGGATCATGGATTGATCTATCCACGTGCGATTCTGCAGCGAAGTTTATCACTCCATCTATTTCTTGTTCGTTGAAGATACTTTCAATGAGTTCCGTATCGCAGATATCGCCTTTTATGAAAGTGAATCTCTTTCTCTCTTTTTCAGTGAGTTTAGAGAGATTATCTAGATTACCAGCGTATGTGAGATTGTCCAGACCGATAATCTTTCTCTCAGGGTGTTTACGAAGATAGTAATATACGAAGTTGCTCCCTATGAAACCAGCTACACCTGTAACAAGAAGAGTCATCCAAATACCTCCAGCTCTTTGAGAAATCTCTCAGTTGCATCTCTCCAGTTTGGAAGTTCATAGCCTATCGTTTCCTCCAACGGGAAAGTATCCATAGCAGAGAATTCTGGTCTTTGGGCTGCTGTTTTGAATTCCGAACTCTTCGCTGGAATCAATCTGCCTTTCCAGCCAGAAAGCTCCAGTATGTATTTCGCCCAGTCGTATCTGCTGCAGTATCCAGTGTTTGCCATATGATATATACCGTAGCATTCCGTGGACAGAAGATCCAGAATCGCCTTTGATAGATCCACTGTATAAGCAGGAGAGGATATCTGATCGTCGACGACCTTCAGCTCATCTTTCTCCTTCGACCATTCGAGGATCTTTTTTACAAAGTTAGTGTTTCCTACGCCGAAGACCCAGCTAAGTCGAACAATAAAGTATCGTTTCGTGAAAAGCCAGACGAGTTGTTCGCCATATAGCTTGCTCTGGCCGTATTTTGACAGCGGCTTCGGCTCATCCCATACGAAGTAAGGACTTCCCTTCTTCCCGTCAAAGACATAATCGGTGCTGAAGTGCATGAGAGGAATGCCATGTTCGCTTGCTGCTATCGCGAGATTCTTTGGTCCGATAGAGTTGACCAAAAAAGCGTTCTTCCAGTCATCCTCGGCCTTATCTACGGCGTTGTACGCGGCGCAGTTGATTATTGCGTCAGGAGTTGTTCGTAGAACGGCTTCTCTTACAGATTTGAGGTCGGTAATATCTAGATGAGTAAGCAGATTGCCGGGTTGGCAGATTGTCGGGTTGGTAGAATCTGCGTTTTTCTGGTGGCTTGTGGCTTGTGGCACGTCGTAAGAATCATTTATTCCACATGTTACCCGCGACGTGCTACCTGCTAGATAATCAGTAGGAATATACTTGATCCCTCGTCTACCACATTCTTTCTGAAGGTCCTGGCCAAGTTGGCCGTTGGCACCAGTTATCAGGAGTTTCATGAATACCTCCAACTTAGTTGATTGGCAGATTAGTCTCATTAGCATGTAGCTCGTTGCTCGTGGCCCGTAGTCCGGAAATCTTAGGTTCTTACAACGTGCCACGTGCTACCAGCCACGAGCTTAATATGACTAATCTTCTAATCTGCTAAACTTCAGCTCCTTAAGCGTAGGCCACTTCTTGTCCTTTTCAGACAACAAAGGCTCACTTATTCCGTATTCTTCAAGCGGCCATTCTATAGAAATCTCTGGATCACTCCAGATGATTCCAGCTTCGTCTTCTGGATGGTAATAATCTGAACACTTGTATGTGAACTCAACAATATCAGTAAGTGCAAGAAAACCATGAGCAAAGCCTTTGGGTATAAATGATTGCTTCTTGTTCTCTTCGCTCAGAATAACGCCGAACCATTTCCCAAAGGAAGGTGAGTTCTCTCTTATATCGACTGCAACATCATACACTTCGCCTCTGATAACTCTTACTAGCTTAGCTTGAGGAAATCGATTCTGAAAATGAAGTCCCCTAAGAGTTCCCTTCTTTGACTTCGAGTGATTATCTTGAATAAAGTCTACATCTATACCTATTCTCACAAACTCCTTCTTGTTGTGTGTCTCCATGAAAAAGCCTCGGTTATCACCAAAGACGGTTGGTTCAATAATGAATAGATCAGGAATTACGGTATCGACTCTAGTGAACTTGGACATAATTACCTCCATAGATGCTGATTAGCAGATTGGCAGTTTGGTCGAATTAATTCTCATTGCCTACTAGTTGATCCACAATCTAATTCGCTGTCTAGAAAGGAACTTGTTTTCCATCAGGAATACAGCTAAGCCTTTTGCTGATCCAAGGGACAGCTAATCCTCTAAATCGCTA
>NZ_DJHG01000089.1:2289-9803 GCF_002432955.1 Mesotoga sp. UBA5825
TCAGTTCTTTTGGAATCTTTGATGGTCTTTATCAGAGCGTTTATTCTCATTCCAAGTATCTCATATTCAAGTTGTATTGCTTTTATCTTGTCTGAATCTCCGTAGTTCAATGATCTCGAAATCTCAAGCTGAGTAATAACCTCAAGCAGAGAGCCTCGAGCTTGATCAAGGAAATGCGCAAAGTCTTTTCTTGTTCCTCTCCCGGATCCTTCGGCGATATTCGAAGGTATGGAGACTGCAGATCTCTGCAGTTGTGATGCCAGTCCAAACTGCTCACTTTTGGGGAATTCTCGAGTGATCTCGTAGACTTTCACAACCAGATCCATAGAGACTTTCCAAACATCAAGATCTTTGAACCTCAATTGTGCCATTTCTTTCTCACCCTTTCATAAGTAATTCCATTATTTAACTAATCAGCTAACCCGCTAATCTGCCAATCTGCTATAAACTACCATTCTCCGCGATATCCCTTAGATACTTCCCATAATCAGTCTTAATAAGAGGTTCTGAGAGTCTTAGAAGCTGTTCTCTATCTATGAAACCCTTTCTATAAGCGATTTCTTCTATACAAGAAATGTAGAAACCCTGTCTCTTCTGTATTGTCTCAACGAAGTTGCTTGCTTCAAGCAAGCTGTCATGAGTTCCGGTATCGAGCCAGGCCATTCCTCTGCCGAACAATTCGACTCTAAGCTCCCCCATTTTCAAGTACTCTCTATTCAGGTCGGTTATTTCAATTTCGCCTCTTGCGGAAGGTTTGAGGTTCTTTGCAAGTTCTACGACTCGATTGTCGTAGAAATAAAGACCCGGGACCGCATAATGAGATTTAGGCTTTTCAGGCTTTTCTTCTATCGAAACGACGTTACCTGCATTATCGAACTCGACAACTCCATAAGCACGTGGGTCCTTCACATAGTAACCAAAGATAACTGCCCCGGACTGAAGCTCGGCTGCACTCTTAAGTGATCCAGACAAACCCTGTCCATAGAATATGTTATCTCCAAGGATCATAGCAACCTTTTCTGAACCAATGAATTCCTCTCCAACTATGAAAGCGTCTGCAAGACCTCGAGGTTCACTCTGAATCTTATAGTTGAATGACATTCCTAGAAGAGAGCCATCACCAAAGAGTTCCTTAAACACCGGGAGATCTCTTGGTGTCGAGATGATAAGGATTTCTCTGATTCCTGCAAGCATAAGTACTGAAAGCGGGTAGTAGATCATGGGTTTGTCATAAACTGGGAGGATTTGCTTCGAAATAGCTTTTGTGATCGGATGAAGCCTTGTTCCCGCTCCACCTGCCAGGATTATTCCTTTCAAAACATCAACCACCTTTCAATCACAATTCGGCGTTTATGAAGCAATGAATCTGTCTTCAACTCCATTTTTCATCTATGACATGTATCTTGTATCTCACATTCAGTAGCCACCTAAATAAGTATACGATATGTATTACTTTTGCTACAATGTAATATACGTGACTTATTCATTCAATGACACACTTTGAGATAGCTAATTGTGAGGTTCTGCTTTGCCCTATGTTCTAATACATTAGAGAAAGCCTAATTCTTGCTGCTTAAGGAGAAAAGATGAAAGAGACTCTTGCTCTTATACTAAACTGGAATGACTCACTTAGGACTGTCAATCTAGTAAGACAGCTTGTCGCTTTGAAGTACGATTGTGATGTCTTAGTAATCGACAATTGTTCTTGTTCCAGAGAACGAGAGATCCTAGAATCGCTTAAAACGGAGTACGGCGCTCATACTTTCAGCAATTTGGAAGACTGTGAAAGATCGCCTAATGAGGGCCTCAGAATTCTACTCTTGCCTGAGAACTTGGGATACGCCAAAGGAAACAATATTGGGTTGAGAATTGCTATGAAGAACAATTACAAATATGCACTAATCTCCAATAGCGATATCTCTTTGGAAAGAGAGGTTCTCAGTTCGCTTATTCGATGTATAGAAACTTCATCAAATGTAGCGGTAGTGGGTCCAAAGGTAGTGACACCTACAGGAATAATTAATCACCCAAGACGAATTCCAGATGCGTATGAGTTCATAGTGCGTCCAATGTTGTATCCTTTGGTTAGGATTGTAGAGAGGATCACTAGAGTGGATTCTTATCTGCGCCTTCCCAGCCTATACTGGGTCTCGGGCTCTTTCATGCTCATGAGTATTGAAAAGGTATCAGAAGTTGGTTTCTTTGATGAGAACACCTTTCTTTACATGGAAGAACCAATCCTTGCGGAAAGACTTAAAGGCAAAGGTTTTTCAATGAAATACTGTGATGAAGTATCAGTGTACCACGAATTTGGAGCTTCTACAAAGAAACTTGATAAAGCTTCAAGAACCTCAGAAATCCAAATCGCTTCTGAGGAATATTTCCTCACAAATTACAGAAGGTATGGCAAGGTTCTTATTACAATTGTAAGGATATCAAGATTCATGTACTTTAGGATTTGGTCTCCGATTATTATGTGGGTAAAACAAATCCATTTTCTTCAAACATAATATTAGAGCTAATAGATAGAGCCAGGTTCTCGAATCTGTTCCGAGTTATTACTACAATGATCCTTTCACTTACGTAATAGTTTGACACTCTCGCGCTAACGTGAAGTCATAACTTAACAGTTTTTTTGGGAGCCAAAAAATAAAGGTCATCGAAATCACCGCTTAGTTATTAAGGGAGAGAAGAAATGAGAATTCTTTTGCTTACAGGACTTGCTCCTCTTCTAGATAATAGAATTGCTGGTGCTGCAGTTGTAGATAGGCTAAGACACTACAGGAACTTCTGCGAAGTAAGGGCTGTTTCTCCCGTGAATATTATCTCCTCAGATATCTTAGGTCGTTTCTCACAGAGGTTTTCGAGGTATCCACCGAAAGAGCTCTTGCTAGAAGACGATTTGGCAATTGAATATCCTAGGTATTTTCTAGTTCCCAGAGACAAACCAATTGAAAGAATTGTAAGAACGATTTCTATGAGACTGCGGCCCAACCTTATTATAACCCACTGGGGTCCTACTGGCTGGGGCGCCAGTAGTGCCGCTACCAAAATGGGTATTCCTCATGTTCAATTCTTTCATGGAAGCGATATTCATGATTTGCGATTCAAGAATCATCGATCACATGAAAAGACAAGATCTCTTATACAAGCTTCGGATATTTGCTTTTTTGTCAGTGATGGACTTAAGAAGTTGTCGGAATCAAAGTATGGGGCAGCCCGTAATTCGTTTGTATCTCCTAATGGTATCAACACTGAAATATTCCGAGTATTACCTGAACAGCGACAAAGAAAACCAGGAGTTACTATCGGCTATATTGGAAGATTTGAGCCGATTAAGGGTGTTGATAATCTACCTGGAGTCTTCGACAGGATAAGAAAGGCTAGAAATGACATCCCAATTAAGTTTGTATTGGTGGGGGAAGGAAGCCTCAGAAAGTCAGTTGAGAGGCAACTCCAATCTAGTGGAATAAGCCATGTTTCTATTGGTTTTGTTGATCAAAAGAGGCTGGCTGAAGTCATGAATGACCTTGACGTCTTGCTAGTACCAAGTAGGAATGAAGGTTGGGGATCAGTAATACTTGAATCTATAGCATGCGGAACACCAGTAGTTGCAACAAAAGTCGGAGGTACTCCTGAGGCTATTGGCAATAGCTATAACGGAATTCTTGTTGAACCGGGAAACTCGTTTCTTGACAGATTTGCTCAAGCTGCTATCGAACTACTCGAGAATCCAAGGGAACCCGAAATTCTTGCTCAATATGCTAGTCAATTCTCATGGGCAAATATCGTTGGTCGCGAGATGAGAATCATGAAGGAGACACTGGCCATTGATTAGATCATCCTGTGTTCAGTCTAATTTCCTTGCTGGAACCGCTAGTAGTTATTTCGACTATTCGGCGCCACATCAAGGGGTCAATTGCTAGATAGACTTTTGACAGAAATCTTGAGGTGGTTCTTTCAGTTCCTTCAGCCATTGTTTTCCTATATTTTCTGTCGCAGAAAACATGATATCGCTCTAAACAATTCAGGCGGCTAATATTCGGAGTGATATATTTATCAATAACCGCAATTTGGTCTTCCAAGAAGCTTCTATCTGGAGATATCGAAGACCTTGTGCTAATTGATTGTCTGTGGCGCCGCCATAAAGCGATTGGCTTTCTAAGTACCGAGTAATTCATGTCGTTAAGAAGAAACTTGAGCCAAGTATGCCAGTCCTCGGTCCTAGTGAACTCTTCGTCAAAGAAGCCAATTTTTTCAATTGCTCTTCTCGAGAAAAAGGTACTTGGTGCAGGAATGAAATCGAAGCAAGCTAACTTTCTAAATTGCCTTTTACAGTCGCTTCCGTAATCCTTAAGGAACCTACTCCTAGGAATCTCTTCGNNGGTGAAGACCCTTGTACCAGTTGCAAGACTGTCATAAAAAGGTACGGCCATCCCATAACCAAAGTAGAACTCAGATAGATGTGAAACAAATCTAGCGATTTCCTCCAATGCATTTACGCATAGTAAGTCGTCTCCAGCAATGTATTTGACTAAATCCCCAGTAGTCTCCGATACACCAATTGTGTGAGTCTTTGATACACCAAGTCTTCTCTCGTTTCTAATTGCAACCTTTCTAACAAATCGCTTATCGTTTCTTGAAAACCACGAGTCAACAACATCGTTTGTATTGTCAGTTGAAGCATCGTCAACGACTACAAGTTCGATTTCCTTCAAAGACTGATTGCTTATGCTCTCTAAGCACTCCTCAACGAAATGTTCATGATTATGAGTCACCACAACAACACTGAAAAGTTGAGCCAACCTAACTCCTCCTTGCTTATAACTACCAACTCTTCTTTATCCCAAGAAACCACATTAAACGTTTCAGATAGCACTTTGTCCACAGATAGATCATCAGGAAGAAATCCCTTACGGTGCCTTTTGGATAATTCTTGTGGAGCTTCTTAAGATAATGAAGGCTTCTCTTACTACCGAGCTCAGCAAGTCTTACGAATTTGACATAGCTGATATCCTTTTCATAGTCACAAATGTGAGAGTATTTGTCCACAACAGGAAGATAGTACTTGAGTACTGTTTGGTAATCCGAAGATCTGCTCTTGTCACGAATCCTAACAGAACACAGTACCTCAGGGATACATGCAAACTTTTTTCCACTCAATGCAAATCGTATCCAGTAATCCCAATCTTCCAAATTGCCCAGCTGTTCGTCAAATGTCAAATCGCACCATCTGATCAATGGTGCATGAATGGGAAGAAAATTCCCTCGCATCATCCTGTGCGCAACATCTCCCTCAAAGACGTAGTTATTTACGTAGATGACTTGCCTCTTGTCTTCCCTGAAGTACTCAGTAAAGCAGTAAACCAAATCAACGTATTCGTTATTTCTCAGGAAGCGAGTCTGAGCATCAAGTTTCGAACGACTTATGAGATCATCTGCGTCCAGAAACTGTATAAATTCACCCCTTGAGATTTCGAGACCCAGATTCCGCGCATGAGAAACACCGTAGTTCTTTGTCGAACAATATCTGATTCTTGCATCTCTAAAAGACTGAATAACGTTTTCAGTCTGGTCGGAAGAACCATCGTTCACGACTATTAGCTCTATATCATCATAGGACTGTTCAATACATGATTTAAGTGTTTCGCCAACTGTCTCTTGGTTATTATAGGTGGGTATGATAATGCTTACAAGTCCAGGTATTCTTTCTTCATTCATAAGAGCAGATTCCCTAATAGAAAGTAACTCCTTTGGACATACTTCATAACTGCTTCTCCGTGATCATAATCATGGCTGAATTTACTAAGCCCCAAAGAGACCCTAGACCATACGAAACATGAAGAACGAAATACGCAATAATTGAAGCAAAGAAGACTGGAAAATTTCTCTCCTCAATAGCGTGCTTCGCAGATGCAAGAGATGTCAGCAAGAAATATAACGACACAACAGACAAGAAGAACAAGTTCCAGCTACTCAGCAAAAAACAATTTAGAACAGTCAAGATTAGGAATAGAACGAAAAAAAGTGGGACCAGATGCCTTCTTGAATACGGAACCTCGGCATACTTCTTCGCAGCAATAACCCAGAAGCCATTGCCAAAGTTGTTTCTCCAGAGTTCTTTGTAGGTTGATCGCGAGTAGTAAGTCAGCTCAATGTCAGGGAAGAGGATTATTTTCCCCCCCGCTCGTTTCAACCTCAAGTTGAATTCTATGTCTTGATTCCTTACAAGATTTTCGTTGAAATAACCGATTCTATCGAAGACCTCTCGTTTGTAGCAACCGAAAGGAACAGTATCTACTTCGGTGGGTTTGCTAACGCCCGTCCTGAATTTTGCACCTCCCACCCCAAGCGGGCTGGAAAGAACCTTCGAGATCGCTATCCCTACGGACGATTTGACTCTTGGTACTGTTTTCACTACTCCACCCACATTGTCTGCACCGCTTTCTATTGCATGCCGGACGCATTTAGAGATATAGTCAGATGGCATTTCGCTGTGTGCGCCGCTGAAGAATATGTATTCCCCTGTTGAAGCTTTTACTCCTAAGTTCATCGCAATGGGAGTTATCTTCTTTTCGTTGTCAATTAACAATACTCTGTTGTCTCGTATTGAGATTTCGTTCACGATATCTCTTGTTCCATCTTCACTCATTCCATCAACCACGATTACCTCTATGAGTTCTCCGGGGTAGTCACAGTCTAGAAATGACTTAACGCATCTCTCGATGAACTTTTCTTCGTTTCTGGCAGGTATAATAATCGAAACTTTCGGCAATTTCAAACTGTTCACCACATTTCTGCATCCTGGAATAAAAGGCCGAATTCTAATAAAGAGATCACACAGAACCAGAGGCTGTTCTTAGAGTTTTACAGGAACTCCTTCTCTAGCAGACTTATATATTCCAAGAATGATTTCCACGGATTTCTTCCCTTCTTCTCCGTTGACAAAAGGTTCGCGATCTTCGATGATTGCCCTGGCGAAGTCTTCAAAGGCTGTTATATGACCAGAGCCATAAACCGTTTCCGGGTCTGGAAGACTCATGAAAGAGTGTGAATCCTCACCTTCGAATCTCCAGGTCTGGATCTTGTTTACTGCCAGTCCACCGAGNNTATACTGTATCGGGATCGGGCAATTCCATTAACGGATGTGAGTCTTCGCCGTCAAATCTCCATGTCTGAATCTTGTTGACCGCCAGACCTCCCAAGACAACAGTTCCCTTTTCACCGAAGACAGAGAGAGTCTCTTCCAGATTCTTCGGATATACGTTTGCCGTTCCTTCGATTATACCAATCGATCCGTTCTTGAATCTAACAATTGCGGCCCCGAAATCCTCTGTCTCTATATATGGATGATTGTAGTTCTCTGTCATTGCAAATATCTCTTGGACATCTCCTCCTAGCATCCACTGGAGAAGGTCTATGTTGTGCGCGCACTGGTTCATTATCGTTCCGCCATCCATCGCCCATGTTCCTCTCCAGCTGGCTTGTTTGTAGTACTCTTCGTTTCTGTTCCA